>NZ_OZ060393.1:382500-453427 GCF_964059135.1 Buchnera aphidicola (Symydobius americanus) | reverse complement strand
TTAAAAAAAAGAGTTTATTCTATATGATTCCTATCATTACCTTAATTGGACGAAACTACGTTGGTAAATCTACAATATTTAATCAATTAATAAATAAAAATAATGCATTAATTAGTAAAGATGATTTAATATCTACAAGAGATAGAAATCATGGATATTTAAATTATAAAAATTTTAAAATATCCATTTATGATACTGCAGGAATAAAAAATTTTATAAATTTAAAAAAAACAATAGAATATAAAATTCTTCAGCAGACGAAAATTGCAATTAAAGAGGCACATTTAATATTTCTCGTATTAAATGCAAATGATGGAGTGACATTTCAAGATAGAGAAATCTTAGGATATCTTAGAAAAAAAAGCAAAAATATCTTTTTAATTGTTAATCAAATTGATAAAATTAACAAAAATCAATTAATTTTTAATGAATACTATATATTAGGGATTAAGCATATTATTTTTATTTCAGCAATTTCAAAAAAGAACATTCATAAATTAATTAAAATAAATATCATTCCTTGGATAAAAACAAACCAAGAAAAATTAAATCTTACAATTAAAAAATTTGATAAAATATATCATCCTAAAATAAAAATATGTATTATAGGAAAACCCAATGTTGGAAAATCTACTTTATTAAATTCATTGATCAATGAAGAAAGAGTTGTTACACATAACTTAGCAGGAACAACAAGAGATTATATTACAGTAACAAAATGTCATGAAAATAAGAACTATCAAATTACAGATACAGCTGGTATAGAAAAAAAGAATAAAATTAAAGAAAATATACAATATTTAGCAAAATATAAAACAATAGATCAAATCCGTAAATCTAATATTTGTATCTTAATAATTGATTATCAACAAAAAATTTCTAAAAAAGATTTATTAATATTAAATGAAGTTATTAATATTGGAAAATCATTAATAATTATTATAAATAAATCAGAAAATATTTGCATTCAGGAAAAAAAAAATATAAAAAATTATCTAATTAAAAAAAATAAATTTATTAAATTTATTCAAATTCATTTTATTTCTGCATTATATAACATAGGAATTAATAAAATATTTGATTTAATTAATGAAGTTTATAAAACTTTTAATAAAAATATTAAATCCTCTAAATTAACAAAAATTATGCAATATGCAATACAAAAAAATCCCATTCCTCTTATAAAAGGAAAAGAAATAAAATTAAAATATGCTCATGTTGTAAGTTATCAACCTTTTATAATATTAATACATGGAAATAAAACTTCTTTTATTTCAAATACTTATAAAAAATATTTGATTAACTTTTTTCAAAAAAAATTAAATATCAAACATACATGTATTAAAATTATATTTAAAAAAAATAACAATCCCTATGTTAATTCAAAACATTAATTATAAATTAATATAATGGTATTTTAACTTTGATAGTTTCAATATTATTAATAATTTTTGCTTGGCAAGATAATCTACTGTTATATTCTAATTGCATAACTTTATCTAAAACATCATTTTCTTTTTCTGTAATTTTTGATAATGATTTACATCCAGCTTCTATAATACAATGGCATGTACTACATGCACAGGATTTCTCACATGCATGTTGAATATTAATATTATTTTTTAGAGCAATATCTAAAATACTTTCTCCAATATCAGCATGAAATATTCCTCCAGATGGTATTAAAATTTTGTGAGGTAAAAAAATAACCTTCAACATATTTAATTTTCCTTTTTTAAATTGATATTTTTATTATATTTTTTTAAATTTATATAATAGTAATCTTTAAAAATCTATTATTTTATTAATTTAATGAGATAATATTGAATTAGAATCTAATTCTAATTTCATTTTTAAGTGTTTAGTATTCTCCTTGACAAAGACATTTAAAATACCATTTGTATCGATTTCAAATGTTACAGATATATAAACTTTTCCAGCTGGTTTTAATGGAATATTACCAAAAGAAAATTTAGCTAAAGATTTACAATCTTTAACATATAATTTTTCTCCTTGTAAAATATGTACAATGATCGATTTTTGATTATCACGAAAAGTAGTAAAAAATTTTTTTTTACTAATTGGAAGAGTTGTATTTGCTGGAATAATACATTCCATTATACCTCCCATTATTTCAATACCTAAAGAAATTGGAAGTACATCTAATAAAATCATTTGATTGTTATTAAAATTAGGCTCTACCAAGTTAACTGCATGAATACCAGCCCCAATTGCAACCACTTTTCTGGGATTAATTGAATTTAAAATTTTCCTTTGAAAAGTAATTTCAACCTTTTTTTGAATATATGGAATTAATGTAGATCCTCCAACTAAAATTATTTCATTAATCTGTTTTATTTTAATGCAAGATTGTTTTATAGTTTTTTTACATAAGAAAATAGTTTTTTCTACTAAATGATTAATTAATGAATTAAATTTATTTCTATTAATTTTAAATGTTTTATTATATATCTTAAAAATTATAGAATCTGATTTACTTAAAAGCATTTTAATTTGATTTGCACATTTTAAAAAATATCTATACGATGAATGATATTTTTTAAATGAAAATCTAAATTTAGAAAACAAATATTTAGCTAAAATATCATCAAAATCATCACCTCCTAATTGAGAATCTCCATTAATTGCTAATACTTCAAAAATACCATTTGATACTTTTAAAATCGAAACATCAAATGTTCCTCCTCCAAGGTCATATACTAATATAGTAGTATCTTTTTTAAAATGTAAACCATAAGCAATGGCAGCAGCAGTTGGTTCATTTAATAATCGTAAAATTTTAATACCAGCAATTTCAGAAGCATGTTTAATATTTTTTCTTTGTATATGATCAAAATATGCTGGTATTGTTAATACTATTCCATAAATACTTTTATTTAAAAAATTTGATGATTTATTTAATAAATAACGTAAAATTTTACCAGCTATTTCGCTAGGAGTAATTTTTTGATATTTGGTACAAATCAAAACTTCTTTTTTAATAGAATCAAATTCTAATTTATATGGCAAATTAGGATATGTATTTTTAATATATTCTAATGAATGACCAATTAGTCTTTTAATAGAAATAACAGTATTTTCAGGATCAAGAATGAGCATATTTTCAATTTTTTTACCTACTGTAATTTTGTTTTTTTGAAAATATACAATAGATGGAATTAAATATTCTTTTTTGGAATTATTAATAATATTAATGGTTTTATTATATTTATAAGATATTACTGAATAACTTGTCCCAAAATCAACTCCAAGAACTGTTTTTTCATGAAATAATTTTTTTTTTTTTATTTTCTTTTGATTCAAAGAATTCATAAAAATTTATCCTTATATTTTTTATATATTGTATTCAATGCTTATATTTTTTAGAAAAATATCCTTTTTTAAAAAAAAAGATATTTTTTTTAAAATATCTATTGCTGTTTTCCATTCTTTTTTATTTAATGCAAATATTATTTCATCTTGATGTTTTTTTATACAATTTTTAATATGTAATCTTAATTTTTTTATTTCAGAAAAATTTTTAGATTTTTTATTGATGTTTTGCAATTTTTCAGATAAATGAAATTGTTCAATTAAAAAATTTTTATCTTGTATTAAATCATTTTTATTTAATAAATCAAATCCGTGTAATGATAAAATATATTTTGCTCTTAAAAAAAAATTTTTTAAAACATGATAAGCTTTATTAATTACAATGGATTCTTTTAATTTTTTTTGTTGTTCTAATAATGGTAATTGAATAAATTTATCAGGATGAAATTTTCTTTGTAATTCATAAAACTTAGCAGATAATAACGCTTGATCAATTTTAATATTTTCAGATATTTCAAATAATTCAAAATAATTCATAATTCTTCACTTAATAAAAATATTATTTAAAAATATTTTATATAAATTAAAAATTAAATTATATAAATAGTAATTTTCAATACATTCAAATGTTTAAAAATATTTGAATGTATTACATTAATTTAAAAATTAATTATCTAATTATTGGTTCTTTTTTCTATAGTCCAATATAGCGGCTTTAATCGCACTTTCTGCTAAAATAGAACAATGAATTTTTACTGGAGGTAATTCCAATTCTTCCGCGATTTTACTATTTTGAATATTTTCTGCTTCTTCCAGAGATTTTCCTTTAATCCATTCTGTAACAAGTGAACTAGATGCTATTGCAGAACCACATCCATATGTTTTGAAACAAGCATCTTTTATAATACCTTTTTGATTAACTTTAATTTGTAATTTCATAACATCTCCACATGCAGGTGCTCCTACTAAACCATTTCCAATATTCTTAGCATCATAATTTTCAAAGGAACCAGCATTTCTAGGATTTTCATAATGATCTAATACTTTTTTACTATATGCCATATTATAATCCTACAAAAAAAATAATTATATATTAATTATATTTCCATTTTACTTTATTTAAATCAATACCTGATTTAAACATTTCCCATAATGGTGATAAATTGCGTAATTTTTTTATTGATTTATGAATAATATTAATAGCATAATTAATTTCTTCTATTGTTGTAAATCGTCCAATTGAAAATCTAATAGAACTATGTGCTAACTCATCTGATAATCCCAATGATTTTAATACATAAGAAGGTTCTAAACTAGCAGAAGTACAAGCAGATCCTGAAGAAACAGCTAAATTTTTTAATGCCATAATTAATGATTCACCTTCAACATAGTTAAAACTCACATTTAATATATGAGGAGCACTATTTTTTAAATTTGTATTTAAATGAATTTCTTCTATGTTTTTAATTCCATCCCATAAATGATTTCTTAAATTTAATAAATTTAATGATTCAATAGAAATTTTTTTTCTGAGAATACGACATGCTTCACTCATACCTATAATTTGATGTACCGGTAAAGTTCCAGATCGCATGCCACGTTCATGTCCACCTCCATGAATTTGAGCAGATAATCTTACTCTAGGTTTTCTTTTAACATATAATACACCTATTCCTTTTGGTCCATAAATTTTATGTCCAGAGAAAGACATTAAATTTATTTTAATCTTTTGAAGATCTAGAGGAATTTTTCCAATACCTTGTGTTGCATCTACATGAAATAAAATATTGTTTATAGAACAAATTTTTGAAATTTTATAAATATCTTGCAAAGTACCTGTTTCATTATTAACATAAAGAATAGAAATTAAAATAGTTTTTTTATTAATAGCTGATTCTATTTTTTTTATATCAATTAGTCCATTTTTTTCTGGATTAATATAGGTAATTTTATATTTTTTTTTTTCAAGAAATTTACAAGTATCTAATACAGATTTATGTTCTACACTACTTGTAATTATATGATTTCCTTTTTTGTAATAAAATTCCGCACATCCTTTAATAGCTAAATTATTAGATTCAGTTGCTCCTGAAGTAAATATAATTTCACGCGAATCTGCATTAATTAATTTTGCTATTTCTTCTCTAGCAATATCTATTGCTTCTTCAGCTGACCAACCAAACCAATGAGAACGAGAAGATGGATTTCCAAATTTTCCATTCAATGTTAAATATTGCATCATTTTCTTTAATACTTTATCATCTACTGGAGTAGTTGACGCATAATCTAAATAGATTGGAAATTTCATAAATATTTTTCCTCAGTAATTTCATATAAAGTATATAATTCATTTTATTAAATTAATTTATTGATATCTTATATTAAATTTGATTTAAATTATGATAAAAATTATCTTTCTTAAAAAATTATTTAAATATTTAACTATTTTAAATTTTTATTATTAATATTATAAATTTAGAATATTAATTTTTATCTAAAATACTTTAAACTGGACTAAATATATAAAAATATAGTATAATAAATGCATAGGGATGTAACTCAATTTGGTAGAGTGTCGGTCTCCAAAACCGAATGTTGGGGGTTCAAGTCCCTCCATCCCTGAAAATTTTTAATTTCAATTAAATAATATATCTAAAAAGAAAATATTTTTTGTTAGAGGAAAATTTATGCCTGTGTATCGCTCTAAAACAAGTACTAATGGAAGAAATATGGCAGGGGCTAGGTCTTTATGGCGTGCTACAGGAATGAATGATGATGACTTTAAAAAACCTATTATTGCTGTTGTTAATTCATTTTCACAATTCGTACCAGGTCATATTCATTTACGGAAAGTTGGAAAATTAATTGCTGAACAAATTTATATTTCTGGAGGTGTTGCAAAAGAATTTAATACAATTGCTATTGATGATGGAATTGCTATGGGACATGATGGTATGTTATATTCTTTACCTTCTCGTGATTTAATTGCAGATTCTATAGAATATGTTATCAATGCTCATTGTGTTGATTCTATGATTTGCATTACTAATTGTGATAAAATTACTCCTGGTATGTTAATGGCATCTTTGAGATTAAATATTCCATCTGTATTTATCTCGGGTGGACCAATGGAAGCGGGCAAAATGAATAATTTGCATTCTTCTAATATCAATCATAAAATTAATTTAGTTGATGCAATTAGTTATAGTGCTAATCCTAATATATCAGATGATATTATTGATGATATTGAACGTTCAGCATGTCCTACTTGTGGATCTTGTTCGGGAATGTTTACGGCTAATTCTATGAATTGTTTAATCGAAGCTATGGGTTTATCTTTACCCGGTTCAGGAACTTTATTAGCCACACATGTAGATAGAAAAAAAATGTTCATTAATTCTGCAAAAACTATTGTTGAATTAACTAAGAGATATTATGAAAATAATGATAATACTGCTCTCCCGCGATCAATTGCAAATAAACATTCTTTTGAAAATGCAATGAAATTAGATCTTGCTATGGGTGGTTCAACTAATACAGTTTTACATTTATTAGCAGCTGCTCAAGAGGGTAAAATTAATTTTAAAATGTCTGATATAGATATTTTATCTAAAAATACTCCACATTTATGTAAGGTTGCTCCAAGTACAAATTTATATCATATGGAGGATGTACATCGTGCGGGTGGAGTAATGGGAATATTAGGAGAATTAAATCGTATTAAATTAATAAATAATAAAGTTAAAAATATTTTAAATTATTCTCTTAAGGATACTTTAAAACAGTATGATATTATGGTTACAAAAGATGTTGAAGTAATTAAAATGTTTCGTTCAGGACCAATGGGTGCGCGCACTGTTAAACCATATTCTCAATCCTTCCGTTGGAAAGATCTTGATAAAGATCGGCGTACAGGATGTATCAGATCATCAGAATTTGCGTTTAGTCAAGATGGAGGATTAGCTGTTTTATATGGAAATATAGCAAAAAATGGATGTATTATTAAAACAGCTAGTTTAACAAAAGAACAATTTATATTTCATGGACCAGCAAAAGTTTATGAAAGTCAAGATTCTGCAGTTGATGCGATATTATCAGGAAAAATTTATTCTGGAGATGCCATTATTATTCGATACGAAGGACCTAAAGGTGGCCCTGGAATGCAAGAAATGTTATATCCTAGTACATATTTAAAATCTATGGGAATTGATAAATCATGTGCTTTAATTACAGATGGTAGATTTTCAGGTGGTACTTCGGGATTATCTATTGGTCATGTTTCCCCAGAAGCTGCTAGTAAAGGTTTAATTGCTTTAATTCATAATAATGATATGATATATATTAATATTCATGATCGTACAATTCAACTAGATATTACGGAAGATGAATTAAAAAAACGTATCAAAACTGAAGAACTGAAGAAAAATAATTCTTATCAACCTAAACATCGTACTCGATCTGTTTCATTTGCTTTAAAATTATATTCATCTTTTGCAACTAGTGCTGATAAGGGTGCGGTAAGAGATATTAATAAATTAAAAAATTTTTTGAATAAAAAAAAATAATTCTATGTAAAATCAATATATAAAAAAAATATTTTAATTAAGGAAAATAATACATGAGTAATTATTTTAATAAATTGAATTTTCGTGAAAAAGTTATACAATTAAATAAATGTCGTTTTTTGGATAAATCTGAATTTAATAATAAAAATAGTTTTTTAAAAAATTATAATATAGTTATTGTTGGTTGTGGTGCTCAAGGTCTCAATCAGGGATTAAATATGAGAGATTCTGGTTTAAAAATTTCGTATGCATTAAAAGAAGAAAGTATTTTAAGTAAAAATATTTCTTGGAAAAATGCAGTAGATAATAATTTTTCGGTTGGAACATATTCTGAACTTATACCTTTTGCTGATTTAATTATTAATTTAACACCAGATAAACAACATTCAAAGCTAGTTCAAGATATAGTACCATTGATGAAAAAAAATGCTACTTTAGGTTATTCACATGGTTTTAATATTGTTGAAGTTGGAGAACAAATTAGAAAAGATATTACTGTAATCATGGTTGCTCCAAAATGCCCTGGTACTGAAGTAAGAGAAGAGTATAAAAGGGGATTTGGTGTTCCTGCATTAATTGCTGTTCATGTTGAAAATAATCCATTAAATTATGGTTTAGAAATTGCTAAAGCTTGGGCTTTTTCTATAGGTAGTCATCATGCAGGAGTATTAGAATCATCATTTATTGCTGAAGTAAAATCTGATTTAATGGGAGAACAAACAATTTTGTGTGGTTTATTACAAACTAGCTCATTATGTTTGTATGAAAAATTAATATCTAATGGTCATAAATCATCTTACGCAATTAAACTTTTGCAATATGGTTGGGAAATTTTAAGTGAATCTTTAAAACATGGTGGAATTACTTTAATGTTGGGCCGTGTATCCAATGCTTCTAAATTTAGAATATGTAAATTATCTAATTATCTAAAAAAAATGTTCCGATCATTATTTAGAAAACATATGGATGATATTATTTCAGGAAAATTTTCTTATCATATGATAGAAGATTGGAAGAATAAAGATCAAAATTTATTATTATGGAGAAATGAGATAAAAAATTCTGCATTTGAAAAAGCATTAAATTCTGATATCTGTTTTGCAGAAAAAGATTATTTTGATTGTGGTAATGCTTTAATAGCTGTATTGAAAGCTGGTGTAGAATTGTCATTTGAAACTATGGTTGAAACTGGAATTAAAGCAGAATCTGCATATTATGAATCTTTGCATGAATTACCATTGATTGCGAATACAATTGCTCGAAAACGTCTTTATGAGATGAACATTGTTATCTCAGATACAGCTGAATATGGAAGTTATTTATTTACTAAAAGAGCTATTCCAATTTTTAATGTTTTTATGAATCAATTACAATTTGGTGATATTGGAAATATTTATCCTGATAACAAAATTAATAATATTGAATTACAATTATTAAATGACAGTATTCAGAATCATCCTATTGAAATTATAGGCAGACAATTAAGAGTTCATATGACGAATATGAAAAGTATTTAGTATAATCATTTATTTTAAAATATTTATATATTTTTTAATTATTATGTTACAATTAAAAATCTGATAAATATTTTTAATTTATTAATGTCTCTTAATTATAGCCAAAAGAAAGCAATTAATACAATCAATGGACCATGTTTAGTATTAGCTGGAGCAGGTTCAGGAAAAACAACTGTAATTATAAGTAAAATTATTCAGTTAATTTCTCTTAAAAAATATCAATTACACGAAATTTTTGCAATTACTTTTACTAATAAAGCTGCTCGCGAAATGCAACATCGAATTAGAAAAAAAATATGTATAAAATATTATAATAGTTCTTTAAATATTTCTACTTTTCATGCATTAGGTATGAAAATTATTCGCAATGAATTAAATGTTTTAAAATATCGAAATAACTATTCTTTATTTAATTATACAGATCAATTAAATATTATTAAAAAAATTGCGTATGAAAAGATTCAAAAGAATAAAAATTTATTTAAGAAGATTTTGATATATATATCATATCAAAAAAATAAATTAGTTAGTCCAGAACAAGCAATGAAAGTTTCTATTTCTAATATTGATAAAGAGTTTTCATATTATTATTATTTATATAATCAATATTTAAAAAAATATCATGCTTTTGATTTTGATGATTTAATTTATGTTCCAATTATGTTATTTAAGAATCATAAATCTATTTTGTTGAAATGGCAAAATTATATTAAGTATCTTTTAGTAGATGAATATCAGGATACTAGTTATATACAATATCAATTTATTAATTTATTAACTCAAAATCATCAAAACTTTACTTTAGTAGGTGATGACGATCAATCAATTTATTCTTGGAGAGGTGCTGGTGTAAAAAATATTTTTTTATTAAAACATGATTATCCTAAATTAAAGATTATAAAAATGGAGCATAATTATCGTTCTTCTAAAAGAATTTTAAATGCTGCTAATCATTTAATTTCTCATAATCCTCATATAATAAAAAAAAAATTATTTTCTAACTTTGATGATGGAAAAAAAATAAGTATCTTATATCTTGAAAATGAATATATGGAAGCAGAAGAAGTTCTCAAAAATATATTGTTACATAAATCTATTTATCAAAATTTCTATAAAGATTATGCAATTTTATATAGAAATAATTATCAATCAAAAATTTTTGAGAAAATCTTTTTACTTAAGAAAATTCCTTATTTTATTCATAATCATTCTTCATTTTTTAGTCATCCAGAAATTAAATATTTAATTATTTATTTAAGATTTATTATAAATCAAAATGATGATTCTGCCTTTTTAAAAATTATTAATGTTCCATCTAGAAAAATAGGTAAAATTACTATTAATAAAATTGAAAAATGGGCTAAAAAAAAAAATATAAGTTATTTTAATGTCATTTTAGATAAAGATTTTCAAAAAGAAATTAATCAATCAACTAATTTACGGTTATTAAATTTTTTTAATTGGATTCAAGAAATTTTAGAATTTGCACAAAAAAAACCATCAGAATTATTAAATAAAATTATTTATGACATAAAATATACAAAATGGTTATTAAAAAATTTTATAAAAAATAAAAACATTGATTGTATTAAAAAAAATATTGTTATTTTTTTAAATTGGATAAAAAATGCTTTAAATGATTATACGAAAAAATCTTTTGAAAATTTATTAGATATTATTATTCAATTAAGTTATTATGATATAGACTATAATAATAATGATATTTCATCAGATAAAATTCAACTAATGACAATTCATGCTTCTAAGGGATTAGAATTTTCTTCAGTATTTATTATTGGAATGGAAGAAGGAATTTTACCTTATGAAAAAAATCTAAAAAATAATATTGATGAAGAGCGACGATTAATGTATGTTGGAATTACAAGAGCTAAAAAAGAATTAACATTGAGTTTTTGCGAAAAAAGATATTATTTTGGAAAAACACTGTTTAATAAACCTAGTCGATTTTTATTTGAATTACCTAGTCGAGATATTTTTTGGAAAAAATTATTTTAATTATTTATTCTCTATTTTTGTAAAATACTATTATTTATTTTGTATAATATTTATATTAGTATAATATTATTTAAGGAATCTATATTGTGAGTAATAATATTCTTAATTTAACAGAAGAGAGTTTTCAGGATTTAATTGCTCAAACAAAACTTCCTGTATTGATAGATTTTTGGGCAGAATGGTGTGGTCCTTGTAAAATGTTTGCTCCTATTTTAGAAGAAATTTTTGAAAAATATAAAAATTGTTTAATTATTGCAAAAATTAATGTTGATAATTTTCCAAAAATTGCATCAAAATATTCTGTTTCTAGCATACCAACGTTATTATTGTTTAACAATAATGAATTAATTTCTACGAAGACAGGTGTACTTTCTAAAGTAGAAATAAATAAATTTTTAAATTCGCATATTAATATTGTATAATTTTTTTTTATAATAATGCTAATATATTTAGTGATTTTAAAAAATATTAATTTAAATTATTTTTTTTTATTTTTTATACAATTATATTAAATAATAAATTTTTATATTGTAAATTATATTTATATTTTTTAAAATTATATCCCAATCTTAATTAAGAACTCTTATTATGAATCTTACCGCACTTAAAAACATGCCGGTTTCTGAATTAATTGCTCTTGGTAATAATATATCTTTAGAAAATTTAGCTCGTATGAGGAAGCAAGATATTATTTTTACTATTCTGAAACAACATTCAAAAACTGGTGAAGACATATTTGGTGATGGTATACTGGAAATATTACAAGATGGATTTGGATTTTTAAGATCATCCGATAGTTCTTATTTAGCTGGACCTGATGATATATATGTTTCTCCTAGTCAAATTCGTCGATTTAATTTACGAACAGGAGATACTATATCTGGAAAAATTCGACCCCCAAAAGATGGGGAGCGATATTTTGCTTTATTAAAAGTTAATGAAGTAAATTATGATCAACCAGAAAATGCGCGTAGTAAGATTTTATTTGAAAATTTAACACCCTTACATGCTAATTCTAGATTACGTATGGAGATGGGAAATGGTTCTACTGAAGACCTTACGTCTCGTGTATTAGATTTAGCTTCTCCTATAGGGAGAGGTCAAAGAGGTTTGATTGTAGCACCCCCTAAGGCTGGAAAAACTATTTTATTACAAAACATCGCAAAAAGTATAGCGTACAATCATTCAGATTGTATTTTGATGGTATTGTTAATTGATGAGAGACCCGAAGAAGTTACTGAAATGCAGCGATTAGTAAAAGGTGAAGTTGTTGCCTCTACTTTCGATGAGCCAGCTTCTCGGCATATTCAGGTTGCTGAAATGGTCATTGAAAGAGCAAAACGATTAGTTGAACATAAAAAAGATGTTATTATTCTTTTGGATTCAATTACTAGACTTGCAAGAGCTTACAATACTGTAATTCCTTCTTCTGGTAAAGTACTAACTGGTGGAATTGATGCAAATGCTTTGCATAGACCTAAGCGTTTTTTTGGAGCTGCAAGGAATATAGAGGAAGGTGGTAGTTTAACAATTATTGCTACTGCATTAGTTGATACTGGTTCGAAAATGGATGAAGTAATTTATGAAGAATTTAAAGGTACTGGTAATATGGAATTACCTTTATCTCGTAAAATTGCCGAAAAACGTGTGTTCCCTGCAATTGATTATAATAGATCTGGAACAAGGAGAGAAGAGTTATTAACTTTATCAGATGAGTTACAAAAGATGTGGATTTTACGAAAAATTATTCATCCTATGAGTGAAATTGATGCTATGGAATTTTTAATTAATAAATTATCTATGACAAAAACTAATAATGAATTTTTTAATATGATGAAACGTTCTTAAAATATAATAAATCTTATAAAATATCCTGGAATAGAGTATAATATAGTATATAAAAATGATTATTTTTCATTAAAGAAAATACTAGACATTTTAAATAAATCGCTATATGCTATAAATATAGCGCTCGTAGCTCAGATGGATAGAGCGCTACCCTCCGAAGGTAGAGGTCTCAGGTTCAAATCCTGTCGAGCGCAAATATTTTTTTTTGAATGGAAATTTTATAGATTTAATATTTTAAAAACTGTTTATGGTGACTATAGCTCAGTTGGTAGAGTCCTGGATTGTGATTCCAGATGTCATGGGTTCGAGCCCCATTAGTCACCCATCTTTAATTTTTTATTAGAATATTTCGGCGAATAGCGCAGCTTGGTAGCGCAACTGGTTTGGGACCAGTAGGTCAGAGGTTCAAATCCTCTTTCGCCGAAAATATTACATTTCTAAATATGTAAAATAAATTTTCATTTTTAATTATATTTTTTATCATGTATATTTAATATTTCTTTTGCTCCGTATGTTAATAATTTTTTAGCCAATTTGTATCCTATTTTTTTTGCATTGGATAATGATCCATATTGTTCACCTTTTAGTATGACTTTCCCATCTGAAGATCCTATCATTCCTCTTAACCATAATATATTTCTTTTTATAATTGCAAAACTTCCTATTGGTGTTTGGCACCCGGATTGTAATATTTCACAAAAAGATCTTTCTGCTTTTATGCTAATATAGCTACTTGTATTATTAATTTTTTTTAATATAATAGAAATATTTTTATCATATTTTCTAGATTCAATTCCAATTGCACCTTGTCCGCATGATGGTAAAGATAATTTTTCTGATATAATTTGTTTAATTCGATGTTTTAATTTTAGTTTATTTAATCCTTCTACTCCAAGAATGATAGCGTCATACATTCCAAGATCTAATTTATTAATCCTGGTTTCTATATTACCTCGAATAGGATAAATGATTAAGTCAGGTCGATAGGAAATTAATTGACATTTTCGTCTTAAACTAGATGTTCCGATAATTGCGCCTATTGGTAATTCGTTAATTGAATTGTAATAGTTAGAGACTAATGCATCTAATGGATTTCCTCTTTTACAAATGCTAATTAAATGTAATTGATTATGTATTTTAATTGGAATATCTTTCATCGAATGAATTGCAATATCAGCTTGATTTTTTAATAGTGCTAGTTCTAATTCTTTAATAAAAATGTTTTTTCCATTAATACGATATAATGGTTTATCAATATTTTGATCTCCGTAAGTATTGATAGGAATAATTTGAATTTTTAAATGAGGGTAAAAATATAAAATTTTTTTCTTAACATGATAGGATTGTAATAATGCTAATGGACTTTTTCGGGTCGCAATTCGAATAATTTTTTGTTTCATGATGATGATAAGTATTTCATTTTAACAGAAAATAAATATTTTATATTTTTGAATTATCGTTAAATAAAAACTTTATTTTTTAAAATTTTTATTGTTTTTAAAATCATTTTTATCATAAAGATTGGAAAAATTTACTTTTTCTTTACCCTGTGTATAGAAAGATTCTTCTAAAATATTCCATATATTTCTTTTTGTACGATTACAAATCCAATTAAAATTTTCATAATTAAAATGATATCCATTTTTTTTAGTTGCTAACCAAATTTGTTTTAATGCTGTTTGTTTATTAATGATAATTTTATTATTTTTTTGAAATGATATTGTCATAATATTGTTATTAATTTCATAATCGATATCATTTTTACCATGAAATGTATTTAGGTATTCTTCAATTTTAAATAATATTTTTTCGAATTGAAGGTAGAAATCTAATTGTGTAAGTTTCATTTTGTTTATAGTATTTTTAAAATATATTTTAGTTTATAAAAATATTTTAGTGTTTTATTAAGAAAATACAATATAATTTATAATTATTAATGATTTTTTGTGAAATACGTAATATGCTTAAAAATAGTTTTCAAAAAATAAATTTTTCAAAAATGCATGGTCTTGGAAATGATTTTGTTATTATAAATAAAATTAATCAATTTTTTAATATTTCTAGTATTCAGATACAAAAATTATCTGATAGAAATACAGGAATTGGTTTTGATCAATTATTAATTGTGGAAAAATCTGATGACTTAAACTTTGATTTTTTTTATCGTATTTTTAATTCTAACGGATCAGAAGTATCACAATGTGGAAATGGTGCAAGATGTTTCGCTTATTTTGTTTTTCTAAAAAAAATTACACATAAGAAACAGTTAGTTCTTAAAACACATACAAATATTATCTATGTTAAAATATACAACAAATACCAAATTAAGGTAAATATGGGGATACCAGTTTTTAATCCTGATAAAATACCAATGTTATTTCCGGAAGCTTTAAAGAAATATTCTATTATTATAAATAGTAAAAAAATATTTTTTGGTGCGGTTTCTATTGGTAATCCCCATTGTGTAATTATTGTGAATGATATATTAAAATATCCAATTCATGAACTAGGCAGTTTAATAAGTCAACATGTATTGTTTCCTGAACAAATTAATGTTAATTTTATACAAATTATTAATCGAAATCATATTATTTTTAGAGTATATGAAAGAGGGGTAGGTGAAACAAAAGCATGTGGTAGTGGTGCTTGTGCTGCTGTTGTGGTTGGAATAATACAAGATTTTTTAGATTCAAAAGTGAGAGTAACTTTACTTGGGGGTGATCTTAATATTAGTTGGAATGGATTAGATCATGCAGTTTATATGGTAGGACCGGCTGAACATGTATATGATGGTAATATTAATTTGCCTATTATTTAATTTATTTTCATTTTTTTTCTTAAAAACATTTAAATTATATTATTATTGTATTTAATACAGTTTTATTAAAACATTGTTAATAAGGGAAAAATTTTGTTTTATTTAAAAAAAAATATTCAAAAAGAGAATCATAATGATTATTCTCTGCAATCAAATGATAATAATCACGCATATGTCCAAAAAGGAACAAAGCAATTTATTAGAATAATTTTAGCATTATTTTTTGCTGGATTTTCTACTTTTTCAATTTTGTATTCTTTACAACCTATCTTACCAACATTTTCTATTGAATTTCATTTAACTCCATATCAAAGTAGTTTATCTTTATCTCTTGCAACAGCCTCGATGGCTATTGGTATGTTATTAACTGGATCATTATCTGATTTTTTTGGTCGTAAAATTATTATGAGTATTTCATTATTTTTATCCACTTTTTTCACTATTCTTTGTGCATGTATGAATACTTGGAATGAAATTATTATCATGCGTTTATTGACTGGTTTTTCCTTAAGTGGAGTAGCTGCTGTAGCTATGACGTATTTAAGCGAAGAAATAAATCCTAAAATTTTACCTTTTGCAATTGGATTATATATTAGTGGAAATACTATTGGTGGATTTTTCGGAAGGTTTTTAAGTAGTATATTAATTAATTATTTTTCATGGAATATGTCTATTATGATCATGGGATGTTTATGCTTAATAGCATCTATTTTATTTGTGGTATGTTTACCATCTTCAATTAATTTTAAAAGTACTTCTTTAAAACCTCGCCAGATAATATATGATTTAATATGTCAGTGGAATGATAAATTATTATCTGTTCTTTTTATCATTGGTTTTATTTTAATGGGTAGTTTTGTAACTGTATTTAATTATATTGGATACAGGCTTATGATGAAGCCGTTTTTTTTAAATCAAATTATGATTGGTTTGCTTTCTATTGTATATTTATTTGGAGTATATACTTCTCCTAGGGCTAGTTCTTTAATTGAAAAATATGGTCGAAAAAATATTGTGATATATTCTGTATTAATTATGATAATGGGAATTATTATTACACAATCAAATACATTATTTGTAATTATTATAGGATTAATATTGTTTTCATCTGGTTTCTTTGCAGCTCATTCGATTGCAAGTAGTTGGATTGGACATCAAGCTAAGATATATACAGGACAAGCTTCTTCAGTATATTTATGTTCTTATTATCTAGGTTCTAGTGTTTTAGGTACATGTGGTGGATTTTTTTGGTCTTTTGGGAGATGGATGGGAGTTTCTATATTTATTTCTTTTGTATTAATTATTGGAATAAAAATGATGTCTACAATTAAATCTAATATTAAATAAACTATATTATTTATTTAATTAATTATTTGTTATTAGATAATTTAACTATTCATAATGGATTATTAATGATAAATATTTTAACTTGATTTATTTGAAATTTAATTTTTGTAAATGTCAAACCTATGTTTCTTTGTTTTTATGATATGTTTTGGTATTTTATTTCCTAGATGATTAGCATATCTAGGTCTTTTCACTACAATTTTTTTAATCATTAATGATTGAAATTTTTGAAATAAAATATCAGAATCATTATCGTTTCCAACTAAATCTCTAATTATTCTAATATTTTTTTTAGATAAAGAGGTTTTTTTGATTTTAGGAAACATAGGATCTAAATAAACGACATCAGGTTTAATTTTTTCTAATAGTAAAGTTGTTATTTTAGAAGTATGAATTAATTTAATATTTTTTTTTAATAAATTACCAATTTTTTTATCTTTATATCCTCTTTCTAATCCATCGTTAAGTAAAGCAGCTAAAACAGGATTTCGTTCTATCATAAATACTTTACACCCTAGAGAGAAAAATATAAATGAATCTTTTCCTAGTCCAGCAGTGGCATCTAATACAATTAGTTTTTTATTTTTTTTAATTCCTATTGCTTTTGCTATTTTTAGATTTTTATTATTTCTATAGAATTGTACTTTTTTATAATTTAAATTAATGTATATATTTTTAAATTTTGGTTCTAGATTATTTTTGAGTTCTAGGTGGCAATCAGGCTGAATAATAAGAGAGTATTTTGTATGTTTTTGATTTTTTAATTTCCACTTGTTAATTAACATATTTTTTATTTTTTTATTACATTTGTTAACAATATTAATTTTATATTCCATATTAAATAGATTAGGTTAATAATTTTAGATACTAAAATGGTAGTATTTTAAAAATTTTTTATTTACATATTACTCTATTTTACCAGTAATGTTCATTACTAATATTTCCTGGAGTTCTTCTTAGGTGTTTTTTTAATCCACGATGTTTGATTAAAAATGATTCTGTTTCTTTAATCATATTTGGATTGCCACATAGCATTACATGTGAGTTTTTAGGATTAATTTGACATCCTATTTTTTTTTCTATAGAATTTTTATATAATAAATATGGAATACGTCCTGATAATGAATTTTTATATTTTTCTCCACTTACTATGATTTCGTATTCTAATTGGTTTTGATATTTAATTTTCATTTTTTTTAAAAAAGGTAAATATATTAGTTCTTTTGAATATCTTACAGCATATATTAAAATAATTTTTTTAAATTGATTTAATTTTGTTCCATCGTTTAGAATGGAACAAAATGGTCCTATTGCCGTTCCAGTAGCAAACATCCATAAAACTTCTTTATCTGGAATTTCGTGAATCGTAAAAAATCCAAATGAATTTTTTGAAATGTCAATGTTATCACCGGGATTTAATTTATATAATTCGGTTGTCATTTTTCCCAATGGGATACGTTTTATAAAAAATTCTAGATTTTTCTCTTTTGGGGCATTTACATAAGAATATGCTTTTTGAATTCTTTTTTGATTGTTTTTTTTTATGGATAATTTTGAAAATTGACCAGCAATAAATTTTGATATTGGAGCATTTATAATTAATTTAAACAAATTATGTTCGAACTTTTCTATCTGTATTACTTTTCCTTTGACCCATTCAGTCATTATCAAATCCTTAAGCATCATGATGTAAGGGAATTACTGTTTTAACTTATAAAATAAATCGACTTAAATCTTCATTAGATGCTAATCTATTTAAATGTTTACTAACATAGCTAGCATTAATATTAATATTCTTTTCTTGGTTATCAGATCCGTTAAATGAAATTTCTTCCATTAAGCATTCTAGAATAGTATATAATCTTCGTGCTCCTATATTTTCCATGGTTTCATTTATATGACATGAAATTTCTGCTATTTTTTTTATTCCGTCTTGCGTAAAATTAATATTTATTCCTTCTGTTTTTAGTAATTCAATATATTGTTTTGTTATAGATGTTTGTGGTTGGGTAAGGATTTTTTCAAAATCGCTTGCATTTAATTGATTTAGTTCTACTCTAATTGGTAGTCTTCCTTGTAATTCAGGTATTAAATCCGATGGTTTTGTTGTTTGAAAAGCACCAGACGCAATAAATAGAATATGATCTGTTTTAACCATACCATATTTTGTAGATACGGTACATCCTTCAATTAAAGGTAATAAATCTCTTTGTACTCCTTCGCGGGATATATCTAATCCGGTAGTCCCTCGTTGTTTACAAATTTTATCTATTTCATCTATAAATACTATACCATTTTCTTCAACTGCATGAATTGATTCTTTTTTTAACTCTTCAAGATTAACTAGTTTAGAAGCTTCTTCTTCTGATAAAATTTTTAGAGCATCTTTAATTTTTACTCTTTTAGTAGTATATCTTGGGTTATTCAAATTTTGAAAGAGCAATTGCAATTGATTTGTTAGTTCTTCCATGCCAGGTGGAGCCATAATTTCAACCCCCATGGGATTATTTGCTATTTTAATTTCGATTTCTTTTTCATCTAATTTTCCTGATTGTAATTGTTTTCTAAAATTTTCAATTGTGGTTATAGGTAGTTCTGATTGCATATTAGGATTCCAATTTTTAGCTTTTGGAACAAGTATGTCTAATATTTTTTCTTCAGCTTTTTTTTGAGCATGATAAATATTCTCTTTAATCTTTTTAATACGAGCAATTTTAATTGCTGAATCAGTTAAGTCTCGAATGATGGAATCAACTTCTTTACCTACGTATCCTACTTCAGTAAATTTAGTAGCTTCTACTTTTATAAATGGAGCATTAGCTAATTTAGCTAAACGTTTAGCAATTTCGGTTTTTCCGACTCCGGTTGGTCCAATCATGAGAATATTTTTAGGGGTAATTTCATTTTGAAGTTCTTGTTTTAATTGCATTCTTCTCCATCGATTTCTTAGAGCAATTGAAACAGCTTTTTTTGCTTTTTCTTGACCGATAATAAATTTATTTAATTCATTTACAATATTTTTGGGCGTCATATTAGACATCATATACCATCCTTATTTTTCTGAAGTGAGTTCTTTAATAGTGAATATGTGGTTCGTGTATACGCAAATGTTTGCAGCAATTTTTAAAGATTTTTTTACAATTTCATATGCGTTAAGGTTAGTATTTTTTAATAATGCATAAGCAGCAGCTTGAGCATATGGACCACCAGATCCAATTGAAATTATATCATGTTCTGGTTGTATTACATCTCCACTACCAGTTATAATTAACGATATTTTTTTATCTGCAACTGCTAATAAGGCTTCTAGTTTTTTTAATATACGGTCATTTCTCCAATCTTTTGCTAATTCTATAGCTGACTTTTCTAATCTTCCTTGATACATGTCTAATTTCTGTTCAAATAATTCAAATAAGGTAAATGCATCTGCAGTTCCTCCTGCAAATCCCGAAATCACTTGATTATTATATAATGATCTTACTTTTTTGACATTTTTTTTCATGATGGTATTTCCTAATGTTGCTTGTCCATCTCCACCGATTACTACTTTATCGTTTAATCGAACGCTTAATATGGTTGTCATAGATAATCTCTATAATTATAGTTGTTTCTGATGTATTTAATTATAAGATATTTTAGCGATATTTAAAATTAAATGATATAATTTTTATACTATTTAATGTATAAAAATTGTATTTTTAGAGTCATTAAATATTTTATATTTTATTTTTTTTAAATGATTTTATAGGTTATAATAAATGATATTGAATCATTCACTATATAAAACACTATTAATATGAAAAAAGAAATTCATCCTAAATATAATCAAATTTCGGTTAGTTGCGCCTGTGGAGAAAAAATGCATATTTTTTCAACAATCAATAAAGATTATTTAAATTTAGATATTTGTTCTCATTGTCATCCTTTTTATACAGGAAAGCAACGTATTTTAAATAGCGGAGGGCGAATTGAAAAATTTAATAAAAGATTTTTTAGTTAGATCATAAAATTTTTCCTTATATTATACTTTAATATGTATCTTTGCTGATAAATATTTATTATTTTTTAGAATAATTCATTTTTATATTAAAATGGTTTTGTAGAATTTTTAGTATTTTTTTCAATAATATTATGTAAAAATTATATTACATAAATAGTATTTATTTTTTTTAGCGGGAAACGAGATTCGAACTCGTGGCCTCAACCTTGGCAAGGTTGCGCTCTACCAACTGAGCTATTCCCGCGTGAGATGATAATATTTTTTATATTTTTATAATAACTTTAAGATTGACGTTTTGATTACATTTTAAATAGATAAATTAAAAATCTCAAACAATATTTTTATTAATGATTATTTTTTTTGTAGATATTTTAGTATTGAATACTATTTAGTAAATTATAATAAATAAATTGAATATTTTTTATTTTAATATATATGTTGACATAACATGTTTTTAATTTTTGAATTTATTTTTCTATACTAATTTTTTTAATTTTTTGTTCTTCAGGAATTTCGTATTCAAAAGTAATCTTTAGTAATCCTAATTTTAATACAGCTTTTTTGATTTTAATAGGATTGTGTAGGTTAAAGCTTATTGAAAATCTACCATCTTTAATTCCTTTATATAAGTATTTTTTATCTTCATTAATTTCGGTATTATTGGTTTCAGTTGTAGATACAGTTAATTCGTTATTTTGTATTGAAATATCTAATTTATCTTCTTGATAACCTGGAACTGATAAAATGAGTTCGTATTGATTGTTTGCATTTTTTATAAAATTATAGTCTGGTAGATTTGATGCTATTTGTTCGCCAGTTAATTTGCTAAAAATTTTATCAATTTGATTTAATCGTTCTGAAAATAAATTATTTGTTAATATTGGACTAAATGAGATAGCATTATAAGACATGATTTACCTCTCTATTTTTATTAGATTAAATATTATTATTGATTTTTAATCTCTTGATGGTTTTATTTTTCTTCTATTAAAGTATATAGGGTTGATTATTTTTTTTTCAAGTCTAATTCCTATTTTTTTTTATAATAAATTATTAAATTTGATATTTTTAGAAATTTATTTGTAATAATTTAAAATATTATTTTAATTGAAATATTTTTTTAAAATGTTTTTATATTTTAGTATAGTATTTTTTATTTTTCATGTAATTAATTTATGATATTATATCATTTAATATATTGCGGTATTATATGAATTTTTTTAAACCATTTGTTATTTTTTTAATGGGACCAACAGCTTCAGGTAAATCTAATTTAGCCATGAAGTTAAGAAAGTATTTACCTATAGAATTAATTAGTGTAGATTCTGCGTTAATTTATCGTTACATGAATATTGGAACTGCAAAACCAAATTGTTTACAATTATTAAAACACCCTCATAGATTAGTGGATTGTAAGGATCCTAGTGATTTTTATTCTGCTGCAGAATTTCGATTAGATGCGTTAAGAGAAATAGAAGATATTTTATATTCGGGTAAAATTCCGTTATTAGTTGGTGGTACAATGTTTTATTATAATATTCTATTAAATGGAATTTCTCATCTTCCGAAATCTAATTTTCATTTAAGAAAACGAATATTATCTTCTAATATTTATAATAAAAGTAATTATTTATATAATTATTTATTTAAAATTGATTCAGAATCCTGCAAGAATATCCATCCTAATGATTCTCAAAGATTATTAAGAGCATTAGAAATATGTTTAATTACGGGAAAAAAATTTAGTGAATTAAATAAAATTAAAAATCATAGATTTCCATATAAGCTTATACAATTCGCTCATATTCCTGATAAAAAATATTTACATTATAAAATTAAAAGTAGATTTTATAAAATGTTACATCAAGGATTAGAATTAGAAGTTAAGAGTTTATTTTATCGAACTGATCTAAACATTAATCTTCCTTCTATGCGTTGTATTGGTTATCGTTATATGTGGTTGTATTTATCTAATATGATTACTTATCACGAGATGATTGTTAAATCTCTTTCTGCTACCCGAAAATTAGTAAAAAGACAAATGACATGGATTCGAAATTGGAAAAATGTGCATTATTTATATACAACTGATGTTCATCAATTAATACAAGAGGTTTTAAATGTATTAAATGAGATTGAATGTTTAAAAAATCATAAAAATTCTTTATTTAAAAAGTAATAATTATTATTAATAATGCTTTTTTGAAGTAACATGATAAAATAAAAATTATTTTTAATAAAACATATTATATGAATGTAATTAATTTTCGATCAGAAATTCAAACTATCATACTTGATGCTTCTTATAGATCTAATCCTGCTGCAGCATTTTATGAAATTTGCGGTCAAAAAAAACATACTTTATTATTAGAATCTGCAGAGATTAATAAAAGAAAACAATTAGAAAGTATGATGATTATAGATACGGCAGTACGTATTATGGGATTTAAAAAAACTGTGATTTTTGAATCATTTTCAAAAAATGGTCAGTATTTATTAAATCGATTATCAACTATTCTTCCTAAAACGGTAAAATTTAGTTTTTATAAAAATAAAGTAAAATTAGTGTTTCCTAATTTTAAAAAAGATTTAGATGAAGATAAAAAGATACATTCTCTTTCAGTTTTTGATTCTTTTAGGTTTATTTTTCAATTAATTAAATCTCCTTTAAATCAACCAAAAGCAGTTTTTTTTGGTGGATTATTTTCATATGATTTAATTAATAATTTTGAATCATTACCAGATTTGAAGAGTATTCATCAATGTCCTGATTTTTGTTTTTATTTATCAGAAGTTTTGTTAATCATTGATCATTTAAAAAAAAATAGCATTCTTCAGGGTAGTATATTTTATGAAAATGATTTTGAAAAGTTAAGAATTAAAAAGAGATTATATAATATTTATAAAAAATTGAATCATTCTCCTATATTAATTCCAGAAAAAAAAGTTTTTCCTTCTCCTGTTACATGTAATTTTAGTGATATGGAGTATAAACATATAGTTAAAAATATGAAAAACTATATAAAAAAGGGGGAAGTTTTTCAGGTTGTTCCTTCTAGAAAATTTTCATTATTTTGTCCTTATCCATTATCTGCTTATTATCGATTAAAGTTGAATAATCCCAGTCCATATATGTTTTATATGCAAGATAGAAATTTTATATTATTTGGATCGTCTCCAGAAAGTTCTTTAAAATATAATCCTAAGAACCGAAAAATAGAAATATATCCTATTGCTGGTACTCGACCCCGAGGTACTGATAAATATGGAAAATTTGATCTTGATTTAGATAATAGAATTGAACTTGAAATGAGAACCAATCATAAGGAGTTAGCGGAGCATTTGATGTTAGTAGACCTAGCTCGTAATGATTTAGCAAAAATTTGTATTCCCGGTAGTCGATTTGTATCCAATTTAACCAATGTTGATCGGTATTCTCATGTTATGCATTTAGTATCTAAAGTGGTAGGAATTTTAAGATATGATTTAGATTTTTTACATGCTTATGCTGCATGTATGAATATGGGTACATTAAGTGGAGCACCGAAAGTGAGAGCTATGCAATTAATTTCTCAAACGGAGAGGTTAAAAAGAGGAAGTTATGGTGGATCTATTGGTTATTTTACAGAATCCGGTATATTAGATACTTGTATTGTTATACGTTCTGCATATATTGAACATCAAATTGCAACTATTCAATCTGGTGCTGGTATTGTATTAGATTCTATTCCTGAAGAAGAGTCTTTAGAAAGTCGTAATAAAGCTCAAGCTGTAATAAATGCTATTATTCAATCCAATTATCTACAGGATTCATTGTAAATGAAAAATATTCTTTTATTAGATAATTTTGATTCTTTTACATATAATATTGTTGACCAATTACGTATTAATAATCATAAAGTTATAATTTATCGTAATCAAACTTCCATAGATATTATTATTTCAGTTTTATCTCGTATGCGTGATCCAATTATTTTACTTTCTCCAGGACCAGGTAATCCTAAAGATGCTGGTTGTATGTTAGATTTATTAGATTATGCTATTAAAAAAATACCTGTAATTGGTATCTGTTTAGGGCATCAAGGAATTGTAGAATATTATGGAGGGAAAATAGAATATGCTGTAGAGATTTTACATGGAAAAACGTCTTTAATTCATCACGATGGAAAAGACATGTTTTTTCAACTTCCAAATCCTTTACCTGTCGCTCGGTATCATTCTTTAATTTGTAAAAATATACCAAATTCACTAGTTGTTAATTCCAGGTTTAAAAATATGGTTATGTCTGTTCGGAATAATTCTGACAAAGTTTGTGGATTTCAATTTCATCCAGAATCTATTTTAACTACATATGGTTCAAAGTTACTGAATAATACTTTAAATTGGGCTCAAAAATAGTTAATCAATTATTTTTTAAAACTTTTAAATTTTTTAATTTTTAATTTAATTTATATGTATGAATTTTATAATTTATTATTTCTAATATTTTAGATTAAAGTAATCTTTTATGGATATGTGAAATATATTATTTTATATAATATTAAATATTTTTAAGGATCATTACGTAATGAATAAAAATTTGGTAGTTTTGGGGATGCAATGGGGAGATGAAGGTAAAGGTAAAGTTATTGATTGTTTATCGAAAAAATTCCATTATATTGTTCGTTATCAAGGTGGGCATAATGCTGGGCATACGTTATTAGTGAATGATCAAAAAATTGTATTACATCTAATTCCGTCTGGTGTGCTTCATAAACATACAAAACTTTTTTTAGGCAATGGAGTGGTGATTTCTCCTATAGATTTTATTAAAGAGATAGATATATTGTCTTCTTATAATATTTCTTTAGAAAATCGTTTATTTATTTCTAGAAATTGTTTTTTAGTATTAGGTTATCATATTAATATGGATTTAGCTCGAGAAAAAAAATTAGGAAAATATCTTATTGGTACTACTGGTAGAGGAATTGGTCCAACTTATGAAGATAAGGTTGCTCGCCGAGGAATTACTGTTGGAGATCTTTTTAATGAAGATTTATTATCTCAAAAGTTAAAAAATAATATTGATTATTATAATTTTCAGTTAAATCATTACTATAATTATAGTACTGTTAAATTTGATGATATATTTTTAAATTTAATAAAGTACAAAGATATTTTGCTTTCTAAAGTAAAAGATATTCCTTATTTATTAAATTATTATAATGATACTGAACCAAAAAACATTCTATTTGAAGGGGCTCAGGGTGCATTATTAGATTTAGATCATGGAACTTTTCCATATGTTACTTCTTCTAATACTACAATAGGAGGTGTTTTTACTGGATCTGGTGTGAATTTAAATAGTATTAATTGTGTTTTAGGTATATTTAAGGCGTATTGTACGAGAGTAGGTTCTGGTCCTTTTCCAACAGAATTAACTGATGAACTTAATTCTTATTTTGTTGATAAAGGAAAAGAAATAGGTTCGACTACGGGTCGTAGAAGACGTACCGGTTGGTTAGATTTAGTTCTTTTATCAAGAATGGTAAGTTTAAATTCTGTTTCTTCATTATGTTTAACAAAAATAGATGTTTTTGATGGTTTATCGGAGTTTAAAGTTTGTATTGGCTATCAGAATTATGACGATTTAAATGTTTTAAGTATGTCTTCTTCTGTTTTAGATTGGAATTCTATCAGACCGGTTTATAAAGTTTTTTCTGGTTGGAAAACTTCATTATTGGGAATAACTAAATTTTCTGATTTACCAACAGAAGCAAAGTATTATATTCATTATATTGAAAATTTTGTTGGAGTACCGATTAATATTATTTCTACAGGCCCCGATCGTTCTTCAATAATTATGGTTCGAGATATTATTAACTAAATATTTAATAGATTTTCATTAAAATTATATATTGTAATAAAATTATTATATTTTTATTCCTTGATTTAGATAGCTTATTTGATTCTTCATGATAGTTTAATTTTTTAATTGAATTTTTTAATATAATACGATATATTAAATTATTACTATCAAATTTATACATTTCCTTGTTATTTTATATTAAATTTTAATTTAATAAATATAACTATACATCCATAAGGATTATTATTACATATGCGGCATTATGAAATTATATTTATGATTCATCCTGATCAAACACTAGATCAGGTCAATAAGATCATTAAAAAATATAAAAAATTTGTAAAAAAGAATCACGGTATTTTGCATCGTCTTGAAAATTGGGGAAGACGTCAATTAGCTTATCCAATTAATCACTTACATAAATCATATTATATATTGATGAATATTGAAATTTGTTCTCAACATATTCAAACTTTAGATCAAAAATTTCGATTTGATGAGTTTGTTTTTCGAAAACTTATTATTTGTATGAAAAGAAAAGTCACTTCTGTATCTCCAATATTAAAATTAAAAGATGATACTAAAGATACTAAAGATACTAAAAATACTAAAAATACTAAAAATACTAAAAATACTAAAGATACTAAAGATACTAAAGATACTAAAGATACTAAAGATACTAAAGATACTAAAGATACTAAAGATAAGAAAAGAAATGTAATTTCTAATAAAATTCTTTAGAAAATAATAATATATTAATATTACTTTTATTCCGAGGTTTAAATGGTTCGTTATTTTCGAAGAAGAAAATTTTGCAGATTTACGGTAGAAAAAATTAAAGAAATTGATTATAAGGATATTGTAATATTAAAAAATTATATTACAGAAAATTGTAAGATTATTCCCAGTAGGATCACAGGAACTCGTTCAAGATATCAAAGACAATTATCTCGTGCGATTAAACGTGCTAGATATCTAGCTTTATTGCCTTATACGGATCAACATCATTAATATAATATATTTAGAAAAAGGAAAGTATGAAAATTATTTTATTAAAAACTCTCAAAAATTTAGGTGATATTGGAAAGGTAATCGAAGTTAAACCCGGTTATGCTAGAAATTATTTAATTCCTACTGGAAAAGCTATTCTAGCAACTTTAAAAAATATCAAATTTTTAGAACAAAAAAAATACCAGGAAACTCAAAAAATTCAATCAAAAATTATCGAAGTTCATAAAAGAATTAATCAAATAAAATCCTTGGGTACTGTGCGTATGTTTGTTCAGGCTAGAGAAAAAGGAAGAATTTTTGGTTCTATTGGATCACGTGAACTTGCTAATTACATTACTAATTTAGGTGTACCAGTACATAGAAAAGAAATTATTTTAGAATGTGGTTCTATTCGTCAATTAGGTAATTATAAGGTATGTTTTAAACCTCACAAAACAGTTTCTCATATAATTACGGTAAATATATCTTTAAAAAATAAATAATTATTTTTTA
This sequence comes from Buchnera aphidicola (Symydobius americanus), assembly GCF_964059135.1. Classification (NCBI taxonomy): domain Bacteria; kingdom Pseudomonadati; phylum Pseudomonadota; class Gammaproteobacteria; order Enterobacterales; family Erwiniaceae; genus Buchnera; species Buchnera aphidicola. The sequence continues at coordinate 424,632 of NZ_OZ060393.1, read as the reverse complement.
TTTTAATAATATTTTTTTATGATTGATTTTTTTTATAATTTTATGAATCCTATAATTAATTTAATAGTATTAAATAAACGATTTTTAGAACAATTTTCATGTTTACAATATTCTACTTCTGGTTCTTCCGCTATTGATTTAAGAGCGTGTTTAATACAAAAAAATGTTATTATTTTTCCAAATCAAGTTATTTTGATACCAACAGGTATTGGTATTTTTATAAAAAACCCACTCATTACAGCAATGATTTTACCTCGTTCTGGTTTAGGTCATAAATATGGTATTATATTGGGTAATTCAATTGGTTTAATTGATTCTGATTATCAGGGTGAGCTAATGGTTTCTTTATGGAATCGAAGTGATAAAAAATTTTTTATTCATTTTGGTGATCGTATTGCACAATTAGTTTTTGTTCCAATTATTAAGCCAGTTTTTAATATAGTATCTAATTTTAAATATAAAACAGACCGTAATGTAAATGGATTTGGTTCTTCCGGTATAAAATGAATAATTTTATTGATTCTTTTAGTTAATTAAATTACTGATGTATTCCGTATGATTTTTGGTAATCTTGGATTTTTTTTATTTTTTCTGGATATATTTTTTTGAGAGAGAGATATTCAATTAGGTCATATATATTAATAATTGAAAATACATTGCATGAATATTGGTTTTTAATCTGTTCTATAGCGCTATTTTTTTTTATTGTGCCGCGTTCTCTTCTATCTAATGCTACGAATATATTAGAGATAATATTATCATTACTATTTTTTTGGATAATTGATATAGATTCCTGAATAGTTATTCCGGATGTAATTACATCATCAATGATAATTATATTTTTTTTTTGGATATTATTTCCAACGATAATTCCCTTTTCGCCATATGTTTTAATTTCTTTTCGATTAAATGTATATTTTAAATTTATATTGTATTTTTTATATAATATAATTGCTATTGTTGTTGCGATAGGGATACCTTTATAAGCTAATCCAAATAAAATATCAATTTTTATTGGATCTCTTATAATCATATCTACATAAAATTGACTTAATTTTAATAAATCTGATCCTGTGTAAAAATATTTTGAATTGAAGAAGTATGGACTATTTCTGCCAGATTTTAATTTGAAATTTCCAAATTGTAAAGCACCTTTTTTTAAAGAAAATTCAATAAATTTATTTTTCCACGTCATATATTACTCACATGTTATATTTTAAATATATTTTTATTTTTAAAGACGGAATGAAATGTTTTATAATATAAAATATTTTTTTGGCCCTTGCTGGATTTGAACCAGCGACCAAGCGATTATGAGTCGCCTGCTCTGACCACTGAGCTAAAGGGCCTAATAAGTCTATTATAAATCAAAATTTCAATATAATCTATATTTATTATTAATTAATTTGAAATTTTAATAACATATTTAAATTAGATAATAATTTAAGATTATTATTTTTTTTTACTTTTATATAGTATAAAATTTTTGACAAAATTGTAGATAATTGCTATAATAAAAAAAATTATCCTCTGTAGTTCAGTTGGTAGAACGGCGGACTGTTAATCCGTATGTCACTGGTTCGAGCCCAGTCGGAGGAGAAAGAATTATTTTAAATACTTTTTTATAAAATTAAGATTTTTATTAATTATATATTATTTTGTTTACATAATTATTTTAATTTATTATCATCTTGAATGACTATTTTTTTAAATTTTATATTTTTATTATAATATAATTATTATATATTTTATCAATAGTTGATTAATTAATTTTTATCAACTATTGATGATTTCATTAAAAATATAAAGATAGTTAGTATTTATGACAATAATAAATTTTTTATTTTATGATTATGAAACTTTTGGAATCAATCCAGCATTAGATAAACCATCGCAATTTGCATGTATTAGAACTGATCAAGATTTTAATATCATAGATAATATTTATTCCATTTATTGTTCCCCTCCTGATGACTATTTACCTAATTTAAGATCTGTATTAATTACCGGTATTACTCCTCAATATGCTATTTCGAATGGAATAAACGAATATTATTTTTCAAAAAAGATTTATGATATTTTTTCTGTTAAAAATACCTGTATCATTGGTTATAATAATATTCGTTTTGATGATGAATTTACTAGAAATATATTCTATCGAAATTTTTTTGATCCTTATGGTTGGCATTGGAAGAATAATAATTCTCGTTGGGATTTAATAAATATTGTTCGATCATGTTATGTTTTTTGTCCTAATATTTTAGTCTGGCCAAAAAATAATGGATTACCTACCTTTAAATTATCTCATTTAACTGATGCAAATAATATTATTCATAGTAAAGTTCATAATGCAAGTTCTGATATTTATGCAACATTAGAATTAGCAAAATTAATTAAATCAAGAACACCTAAATTATTTCATTTTTTGTTTTCTTATCGTATTAAAAATCGTTTAAAAATGTTAGTGAATCAATCTTGTTCTTTTCCTTTAATTTATATTTCTGCATGTTTTGGAAATGCTAGGAATAATATGAGTTGTATTTTCCCTATTTTTTGGAATGTTCAGAATTTAAATATGTTAATTTTTTTTGATTTATATATGGATATTAACCAATTAATTATATATATTAAAAATAAAAAGAATTATAATAATTTTACTATGAAAGATCTTAATTTATTAGGAATAAATATTTTATATATTAATCAATGTCCTGCTTTATTTCCTATTAATTTTTTAGATCGAACGAGATTCTTAAAATTTGGAATTAATATAGAAAATTATTTATTAAAGATATCTATTTTAAAGAAGAATTTAAATTTATTTAAACAAATAGATTTTTTTTTTAGAAATTATAAGTATCAGAATAATTCTGATGATGTGGATTTACAAATTTATTCATCTTTTTTTAATCAGTATGATATATCTTTAATGAAAATGATACATTGTAATATACCTCTTAATTTACAGAATATAAATTTTAAATTTTCTGATTTAAAGATTTATGAAATGTTATTTCGGTATCGAGCGCGTAATTTTCCTTCGATTCTAAATAATATTGAAAAAAAAAAATGGTTATTTTATAGATTAACTAAATTTAATCAATTATTTTTACATCAATATTTTTTAGATTTACAAGATTTAATTCTTAAATATGCTAATGATTTTAAAAAAATTCAATTATTGTATAATTTATTGGAGTATTTGAATAATTTTTTTTTAATTAAAAATTAAAAAATTAACATCATATATAAAAGTATTTTGATATTTTTGATATTTATTCTAATTAGAAAGATGATTACTATTATGGAAGAGAAAAGAAATCATGTTTTTTTCGATTTCTTTGTAATCTTTGGAATGGTTCATATTTAATTTTTTTTCATTAATGATTTTTGTTTGTTGAGATATCCATTTTTTCCACGCTTTTTTTGAAATATGTTGATATATTTCTTCTCCTATTTTTCCAGGATATATTTTATATTCTTGTCCTTCTAGTATTTTTTTAAAAAATTTACAGAAAATTATTCTCATATTTCAATTTTCCTATGATTCTATATTTTTTAATATTAATAATATTTTTTTTATCGGTTTTGATAATCCGATTTTTTTTGGATTATCTAAATCATACCAAATATTATACTTTGTATTTAATATATGTTTTTTTTTTATATTTAATTGAAAAAAATACATTTTTATTTTTAAGTGACTAAATTGATGGTGAATACATATTATTTTTCTGTAATTTAAATTATTAATATTTTTTTTAAATATCCAATGATTGATATCAATTTCACTCTGAAATTCTGGAAAACAAAATAGGTTTTTCCATATATTTTGATTTTTTCTTTGTTTTAAAAATATTAAATTTTTAAATCTTAGGATTATAAAAAACATATTTTTCTTTTTTATATTGTTTTTAATAGATAAATTGTCATTTTTTTTATTTAATTGATAATTACAATTTTGATAAATTGGGCATATATTACATTTTGGTTCTTTATAAGTACATATTAATGATCCTAAATCCATCATACCTTGATTAAATTTATTAGCATGGTGAATCGGAGTAATTTGGGTAATTTTTTTCCATAGTATTTTTTCTATATCAGATTTTTTTTGATTTTGGATAATGTTATAAAACCTAATTAATATTCTTTTTACGTTTCCATCAAGAATAGGAAATGAAAAATTATATGAAAATGATAAGATTGCTCCAGCGGTTGTTTTTCCTATCCCTGGTAGTTGCATTAATTGGATAATATTTTTTGGAAAATTTCCTTGGTATTTATTTTTGATGATTTTTGCAGTTTTATATAAGTTGTTAGCTCGACGATAATATCCTAATCCACTCCATAAGTATAATATATCGTTTAGTTTAGCTTTTGATAGAATATGAATGTTATTAAATTTATTAATAAATTTATTAAAATATGGTATTACTGTTTTTACTTGAGTTTGTTGTAACATAATTTCTGAAATCCAAATATGGTAGGGGTTTTTTTTAGTTTGCCATGGTAAATTATTTCTTCCATATTGATGTTGCCAATTAATAATTAGCTGAGAGAATTTCCAATTGTTCATTATTTTGATTAATTATATTTGAATGATATTTATCATAATTGTTTTAAATGTTGTGATAAATTATTTATATAATATTTTTATTTTTGAAAGATAGGTATTTTATGAAATATAAATTAGTTAATAATTTAATTACACCTACATATAATATTAATCATATATTTTTACGACAGGTTCGTAGTTTTGTTTGTCGTAATAGAAAATTAAAAAAAAATGATATTTATTTTTTTAAAAAATATTGGCCAAGTATTGGAATAAACTTTAAGCAAGAGATGATTGATCTAAATAATCTTGTTTATAAAAACAATTTTCCATTAATTGTGGAAATAGGTTTTGGTAACGGTGATTCCTTATTACATACAGCATCCTCTAATTTAGATAGAAATATTTTAGGAATTGAAGTACATATATCTGGAATTATTTCTTGTATGAAAAAAATATATATATCTAATATAAAAAATATAAAAATTATTGCGCATGATGCAGTTGAGGTTTTAAAATATATGATTTTAGATCATACGCTACATACTATTCAATTTTTTTTTCCAGATCCTTGGCCAAAATTTAGACATCATAAAAGAAGAATATTTAATTATTCATTTATTAAACTTCTTTTAAAGAAATTAATGTTTGGTGGTTTATTACATATAGTTACTGATTCTGCGTCTTATGCTCAAAGTATTTTGAAAATTATGAATGATGCTATTGGATATGTTAATATATCAAAGAATTCTACGTGCATGTTAATGTCTCCTGCAAGAGTAGTAACCAATTTTGAAAAAAAAGCTCTTTTTTTAAAACAAGAAATTTTTGAATTATTTTTTCGTTCTATACAAAAATAACATATTATAATTTATATATCTTAATATTCAATAAATAATTCTAATAGGTTGTTTAAAAAATTTCTTCCTTTTGGTAATACAATCCAATATTTATTAGTTTCGGTAATATATTTTTCTTGAATACATTGATTAATTTGTTTTTGAATTTTTTTTATGCTTAATCCGGTATATAAGGAGAAATATTTTTTTTTAATTGGATGAAATAATCTAAATGTATTCAAAAAATATTCAAATGGTTTTTCTTGGTTTAAGACTTTATATTTTTTTTGAATATATTTATTACTAGATAAATAATGGTAGATATTTTTTTTTTTTATAAATCTAGTAATATTTCCATTTGTGTGAGTAATTTTACTATGAGCGCCACAACCTATTCCAATATAGTCTCCAAAATGCCAATAGTTTAAGTTGTGTAAGCATTCAAAATTTGGTTTAGAGTATGAAGAAATTTCATATCGTTTATATTTTGATTGTTTTAACAATTTATCTCCTATATTATACATTTTCCATATAGTTTCTTCATTTGGTAAATTTAATTTTTCAAAATAAAACGGAGTATTTTTTTCTATACTCAATTGATACCATGAAATATGTGTAGGATCCATAAATATTGCTTTTTTTAGATCATTTAAACAATCTTGTAATGTTTGTTCTGGGGTTCCGTAAATTAGATCTATATTAGAATTTATCCTATTTTTTTTTATTGCGTGTAAAAGATTGGTTGAAATTTCTTCAGTATGATTTCTTCCAAGTAATTTTAATGATTTTTGATTAAAACTTTGTATTCCTATTGATATCCTGTTAATTCCAATATTTATATATTCTAATATTTTTTCTATATTAATTGATTCTGGATTTACTTCAATAGTAATTTCTGTTAATTTATTTATTTCACTAGAATTTTTAATATTTTCAATTAAATTTTTAATAGAATTGTTACTTAATAGATTAGGTGTCCCTCCTCCTATGAATATGGTTTGTATTTTTCTGTTTTGTATAAATTTTTTATCATTATGAAAATCTTTTATTAAATTTTCAACATATTTTTTTTCTGGAATATTTTTTTTTGATACATATGAATTAAAATCACAGTATGGACATTTTTTAGAACACCAGGGTATATGAATATATAAACTTAATTTTGGTAAAACAATCATTTATTTTTTTTGTAATGTATAAGTTATTATGTGATGATTTTTTATTTATATTACTATGTTTATATGAATTTGATTATTTTTTATTTTTTTTATAATTTAAACACCAGCTTTCTAATATTAGTGCAGCTGATAAGGAATCTATTATATTTTTATTTAATTTTTTATATCCCCCTATTTTAAATAGGATTGATTTTGCTTCTATTGTAGTTAATCGTTCATCATATAATTTTATTTTTATATAAAATTTTTCATATAATTCTTTTGCAAATCTTTTTATTTTTTTTATAATATTTTGGTAAGATCCATTCATATTAAGAGGTTTTCCTATAATAATTATTTTTGGTTTCCAATTATTAATTATTAAGGAAATTTTTCCCCAATCTGGGATTCCATTTTTTACTTTAATAGAGTCTCTTGTATTTGCAGTACAGGTTATTTGCTGTCCAATTGCTACTCCTATATTTTTTGTTCCAAAATCTAATGAAAGTATAATCATGTATTATGCATATCCTGCATTTAAAGAAATTTTTTTTATATCTATACCTATATTTTCAGCAGCTTTTGCCCATTTTTGTTTAATGGGAGTATCAAACAATATTTCTTTATTAGCCAATGCTGTTAACCAAAAATTATTTAAAATTTCTTGTTCTAATTGATCTTTCCCCCATATACAATATCCTAATGCAACTAATATATTATTTGGTTCTTCTAACTCACCTACAGATTCTAAAATATCTCTTGATGTTGTCATAAATACGTCATTAGAAATGTTTATACTAGATGAAAATTCTATTTTTGATGAATGTATTATAAACCCTCTATCTTCTGAATGAAATCCACCCATCAGTACAGGATCACTAATTCTAGGTCCAAACAAACAAGTTGAAGTATTAATATTTAATTTTTTTAGAATTTTTTTAATAGTGAGGTTTTTAATTGCTTTATTTATAATAATTCCCATCGCACCGTGTTTGTTATGTTCACAGATATATATTACAGATTCTTTAAAACGATTATTTTTAATTCCAGGCATAGCAATTAAAAAATGATTTTGTAGGATCATTTGTTTATTTTACTCAATAGTTAAATGATGTATATTTCGTTTGTGTTGATTTTAATTAAATTATATTTTATTTTTTTAGTATACACAAGTTTTTCGTAATTTATTGTTAAAATAATTAATATTTTGAATTTTAGAATTATTTTGATATATTACAATTTTTTATTAAGATAAATACTAGTTTTTATATTCGTGGTAATTATCGAATCTACAAAATTTACCATTAAATGTTAATTGAATTGTTCCAATTGGTCCATTTCTTTGTTTGCCAATAATAATTTCTGCAATTCCTTTTAATGCGCTATTTTCATTATATACTTCATCACGGTAAATAAACATTATTAAATCCGCGTCTTGTTCTAATGTTCCAGATTCTCTTAAATCAGAATTAATAGGTCGTTTATCTGATCTTTGTTCTAAAGATCTATTTAATTGCGATAATGCAATAATAGGTATTTTTAATTCTTTTGCGAGTGCTTTTAATGTTCGAGAAATTTCTGCTATCTCTAATGTTCGATGTTCTGATAAATGTGGCACTGTAATTAATTGCAAATAATCAATCATGATTAAACTTAAACCGTTTTTTTTTCGATATAAATTTCTTGCTTTTGATCGAATGTCATTTGGCGTTAATTTAGAAGAATCATCGATGTAAATATTTCTTTTTTTTAATAATATATTAATTGTACTTGAAATACGAGACCAATCTTCATCATTTAATTTACCCGTTCTAATATTATTTTGATATACTCTAGATAGAGATGCTAACATTCGAATTACAATTTGTTCTCCTGGCATTTCTAAACTAAAAATTAAGATTGGTTTCTTATACTTCATAGCAGTATTTTCACAAAGGTTCATCGCAAATGTTGTTTTTCCCATTGAAGGTCTAGAAGCAATGATTATTAGATCAGATTTTTGAAACCCTAATGTTTTTTTATTTAAATCAATATATCCTGTATTTAGACCTGTAATATTACTATCTTTTGAATGAATTAATTTTTCAATTATAGTAATTGTTTTATCTAACATGATCTTTATATTTTTAGGATGAAAATTTTTTTTGTATTGTTTTTTATGAATATTAAATAAATTGCATTCTGCATAATCTAAAATTTCTTGGCTTGTTTTCCCGTTTGTATGGTATCCTACATTTGCAATATTATTACCAATATTTATAATTTCTCGTAGAATAGATTGTTCTTTAACAATTTTTGCATATGCTATAATATTTTCGGTACTTGGTGTATTTCTAGATAATTCTGATAAATAAGAAAAATTGCCTATTTTTTCTAGTTTTCCTTTGTTTTTTAATGATTCAGATAACGTAATCAGATCAATTGGATTACCTAAATCAATTAATTTTTTCATTTCTTGAAAAATTAACTTATGTGATTGATTAAAAAAATCTTCTGGAATTATATAATGTGATACGTGATCCCATTTTTCATTTTCTAGCATTAAACCACCTAATACAGATTGTTCTGCTTCAATTGAATATGGAGGAATATAATTTTTATTTTGTTTTTTTTGATTTAAGGAATTATAATCTTTCATTTATTTTTTTTTTGTTTTTTTAAATATTTTTATAATACCATTAGTATATTTTAATTTTTAAATTTATTTTTGTTTATTTTATATTTATTATAGTTTTAATTCACTATTTTTAAATTTTTATAATTTTTAGAGTGAATTTATTATTTATTACATTTCATATTTTAAGATAGAATATTTAATATGATTTTTTAATATTTTTATTATTGAAATTTGATTTTTTAATAGATAATAAATATATATTTTTGAAATTATTTTAAAAATTATTATATTTCATGTTTTATATTTGTTATAAAAGTTCCAATTATTTCATATTATTATATTTTAATTATAGGGCATTAATATGGCTAGTCGAGGAATTAATAAAGTTATTTTAATTGGATATTTAGGAAAAGATCCTGAAGTTCGTTATATGCAAAACGGGAGTGCAGTAGCTAATATTAGTATAGCAACATCCGAAAGCTGGAAAGATAAAAAAACAGGAGATATAAAAGAAAATACTGAATGGCATAGAGTGGTTTTATTTGGGAAATTAGCTGAAATTTCAGGTGAATATTTATCTAAAGGTGCTAAAATATATATTGAAGGCTCGTTAAAAACGAGAAAATGGAAAGACCAAAATGGTATTGATAGATATGTTACGGAAATTATAGTCAAAGCTAATGGAACTATGCAAATGTTAGGTTCTCGAATTTCTAACAGAGATGATCAAAACCAAAAAGATAATAATTTTATTGTTAAAAATAAGAATTCAAAGGATTTAAATCAAGATTCCTTTTTGGAAGACGATTTATCCGGTCCAGAATTTGATGAAGAACTTCCGTTTTAAGGCAATTTATTTTCAATATATTGAATATTATTTTAAAATTATATTGGTGAATATATGTTATTTTCTTTTTTTTTGAATATTTTTTTAGGATTAATTTTATCTGATTTATCATTTACTGTATATCAAAAATATTTTAAACATTTTATTTATTTAATCGATTCTTGGAAAAATATAATATTAAATTATTTTTTTCTTTAGTATGAGATAAGAATATTTTATTATTTTTATACTGAATTCTATAATATATATATTTTAATATTATAAAAATTTTTATATAAACGTATTATTCTTGATAATCTTCAATAACATTATCATTTTTCATAATTTAATATTGTATATATTACTAAAATTATCCATAATATAAATATATTTTAATTATTATAATAATTTATCATGATTAAGATTTCTAAACGCGCTGAAACTTACTTAAATATTTTGATTAATAAAAAAAATCAAAAAACTAATCTAAGAATATCAATCCAACATCCTGGTACTGAGTATGCTGAATGTAAGATATCTTATGATTATAATACAATTCATCCAAAAGATATTGAAATTAAATACTCAAATTTTAGTATTTATTTAAATCGCGAAATTGTTCCGTATTTTAAAAATTCTAAGATTGATTTATTCAAGAATAATTTAGAAAAACAGTTAATGTTAATTGCTCCTAATGCTAAAGAATCAAGTATTGATCATACTAATAAAAATCGTAAATTATTTTTAAAAATACAATCTTTTATAGAATCTAATATCAATACTCAACTTTCTGTGCATGGTGGAAAAATTACTTTATTAAATATTACTAAATCAGGTTACATTATTATAAAATTTTCAGGTGGTTGTAATGGTTGTTCTATGGTAGATTTTACTTTAAAAGATGGTATTGAAAAACAAATTTTAAAGAATTTTCCTATATTAAAGGGTGTAAAAGATATTACAAATCATACTCGTGGAAATCATTCTTTTTTTTAAATTTATATAGTTTTTTATTATGTTAATGCGTAATATATTAAACTATTAATATAATTAGGATATCTCATATGAGCAGAAGAAGGGTATTAATTTTAGTATTAGATTCCTTTGGTGTTGGATATAGTTATGATGCTGGTCTATTTAATGATGTAGGGGCAGATACATTGGGACATATAGCTGAATACTGTTATTTTAATGCAGCTAATAAGAATCGTTATGGACCATTGCGTATTCCGAATTTAATTTCTTTAGGATTAGGTGAGGTTTATAGAAAAATTTCTGGAAATTTTCCTTTTGGAATAATAGAACCTATCAAAATTTTGGGAAGTTACGGATATGCTAGTGAAATTTCATCTGCTAAAGATACTTCTTCTGGTCATTGGGAGTTAGCTGGAGTACCAGTATTGTTTCAATGGGATTATTTTAAAGATCTTAAAGATAGTTTTTCAAAAACGCTTCTTCTTGAAATTCAGAATCAATTTCAATTACCCGGTTTTCTTGGAAATTGTCATGCTTCTGGGATAAAAATATTAGATGATTTTGGAGAAGAACATATTAAAACTAAAAAACCAATTGTTTATACATCTTCCGATTCAGTATTTCAAGTTGCTTGTCATGAAAAAGAATTTGGTTTGCTTAATTTGTATAAGTTATGTGAAGGGATTAGAGGGATATTAGATAAGAATAATTATAATATAACTAGAGTGATTGCTCGTCCATTTTTAGGTAGTTATCAGGGTTGTTTTTATCGTACTGGAAATCGAAAAGATTTTTCAAAACCACCATTACATAAAACTGTTTTACAAAAGTTAATTCATGAAAAAAATGGTCATGTAATTGCTATAGGTAAAACAGCGGATATTTTTGCACATTTAGGAATTACTAAGACAGTATTATCTGTTGGATTAGATTCTTTAATTAATCAAACCATTCATGAAATGCAACATGCTCCTGGTCAGTCTATAGTATTTTCTAATTTTGTTGATTTTGATTCTACATGGGGGCATAGAAGAGATGTTTCAGGATACGCAAAAGGTTTAGAATACTTTGATTCCAGACTACCAGAGATATTGAATATTTTAAAGAAAGAAGATCTTTTAATTATTACTGCTGATCATGGTTGTGATCCAACTTGGTCAGGAATGGATCATACTAGAGAATTTATACCTATATTATTATACGGGAAATTGATTCCTGTACGGTTTTTAGGTCATCGTAAAACATTTTCAGATATTGCTCAAACTATTTCTAAGTATTTTTCTTTATCTAATATGGATTATGGGGTTAATATGTTATGATACTTAATAAAAATTTTTTAAATAAATATATATAATTTATTTTTATTGATTAAAATATTTTTATAATTTGAGGATAATATAAGGTATGGTCACACCCCACATTAATGCTAAAAAAAATACTTTTTCAGAACGTGTAATTATGTCTGGAGATCCTATACGAGCTAAATATATTGCGGAAAATTTTCTAGAGAATTCGTATCAAATTACTAATATAAGATCTATGTTAGGTTTTACTGGTTATTATAAGGGTGTTATAGTATCTACCATGAGTCATGGTATGGGAATTCCTTCCGCATGTATTTATATTACTGAATTATTTAAATATTATCATGTTAAAAAAATTATTAGAGTTGGAACTTGCGGTACTGTTAGAAATGATTTAGATTTAAATGATATTCTTATTGCTCTTGGGGCGTGTACGGATTCCAGTATGAATCGTTTAAAATTTAATAATTTTGATTTTTCTGCTATTGCGGATTTTAATATGGTGTATGATGCAGTTAATATTTCAAAAAAAATGAATTTAAATGTAAATATTGGAAATTTTTTTACCACAGATTCATTTTACATTGATGATTATAAAGTGTATGATTTATTAAATCAGTATAGAATTTTAGGAGTAGATATGGAAACTGCTGGAATTTATTCTAAATCAGCAGAATTTGGTATTCAGTCTATGTCTATTTGTTCCATTTCAGATCATATTTCTAAAAACCAATTTTTATCTTATCAGGAAAGAGAATCGACTTTGAATAATATAATTAAAATCGCTTTAGAATCTATTATCGTATAAAATTACTAAATATTTTAAAATAATATTTAGATTATTATTCTGTTTTACATGATTATTTTTTTTTGGTGAGAAAGGGATTCGAACCCTTGATACGATTTTTTCGTATACACGCTTTCCAGGCGTGCTCCTTAAGCCTCTCGGACATCTCACCTATTAACATATTTTATAAATTGATATTAAATTATAGAATTTAAATATTGTTATCTTTATTTTATACAATTAGTTGATAGATAACAATATAATTTATTATTTTTTTTTAAAGAGAATATTTTATGTTTGAGAATATTTGATATCTTTTAATTATATTGTTTTTATTAATTTTTTATTTCAATATTCAAAATAACATATTTTATATTTTTTTTAAATTATTTATATACTCTTACCGATAGTGAATATTACTATTGGGTATTTTAAACAACTTGTTAGTAATATTATAAATATGGTAGAAAAAAGAAATATTTTTTTAATAGGCCCCATGGGAGCTGGAAAGAGTACAATTGGTCGTCATTTATCAAAAGAGCTTAGTATGGAATTTTATGATTCAGATCAAGAAATTGAAAAACGTACTGGTGCTGATATTAGTTGGATATTCGATATTGAAGGAGAGAAGGGTTTTAGAATTAGAGAAGAAAAGATTATTAATGAATTAACTCAAATGAATAGAATTATATTAGCTACTGGTGGTGGATCAATTATTTCTCAGAATGTAAGGAATTTTTTATCTGCTAGAGGTATTATCATATATTTAAAAGCAACTGTTGAAAAACAATTAATGCGTACTAAAAAAGATAAAAACAGACCTTTATTACAAAATACGGGTTCAAATTTTAGTATTTTACATAAATTATCTTTAGAACGCAATCCTCTATATCAGGAAATAGCAGATATTACAATTAATACTGATAATAAAAGCGCTAAATTAATAACATATAATATTATGAATTATCTAAGGAAAGTATAATTTGATCATATTTTAATTATGATTGGTTATTTATTGTTATATAGAAAGGATAATAATTATGGAGATAGTAAGAGTTCATTTAAAAAACCACTCTTATTTAATTAAAATTGGTTCTAAATTATTTAGTTTTGATAACATATTTTCCCCCCTAAAAAGTGGATGTAAAATAATGTTAGTTACTAATATTACATTAAATCATATTTGTAAAAAAATAGTATTAGATTATTTATTAAAATTAGGATTTCATGTAGATGAATTTGTTTTTCCTGATGGAGAAGAGTATAAGAATTTAAATTCAGTAGATTTATTATTGTCTGAATTATTAAAAAAAATGCATGATCGTCATAGTGTATTAGTTGCATTAGGGGGAGGTGTTATCGGTGATTTAACTGGTTTTGTTGCTTCTATTTATCAAAGAGGTATAAGTTTTATACAAATTCCAACCACTTTATTATCTCAAGTAGATGCTGCTATAGGGGGAAAAACTGGGGTAAATCATATTTTAGGAAAAAATATGATCGGTTCTTTTTGGCAGCCTCAATCGGTTATTATAAATTTAGATTTTTTACGTACTTTGCCTTATAATCAATTAGCTTCTGGTTTATCTGAAGTTATAAAATATGCTATTTCTTTTGATATGGTTTTTTTTGAATGGTTAGAAAAAAATTTACATCAAATTTTGTCTTTAAATATAGAAAGTCTAATGTATTGTATTAAAAGATGTTGTGAATTAAAAGCTAATATTGTATCGAATGATGAACGCGAAAAAAATCTTCGTGTTTTATTGAATTTGGGTCATACCTACGGTCATGCTATTGAATCGTATTTTAATTATCAGGGTTGGTTGCATGGTGAGTCTGTTTCCGTAGGAATAGTTATGGCGTGTACAACATCTGAAATACTTGGATTGATGAAAAAATACGACGTTAATCGAGTAATAAAATTATTAAAGAGATGTGAATTACCTGTTCAAGCACCTTGTTCAATGAAAGTAGAATCGTATTTTCCTTATATGCAACGAGATAAAAAAAATCATTTCGGAAAAATTCGATTAGTTTTACCTATTTCCATTGGAAAAGTAAAGATTTTTAATGATATTAATCATAAAGTTATAGAATCTGCTATTTTACAAGTGATTAGTATTTAATTTGACTTTATTATGATTTATTTTATTTTTGGAAGATATATAAATTAATTCTAATATTGATTATTAATATAAGAGATTTTGATGAAAAAATTTTTTATTGCTCCTTCAATTCTATCTGCGGATTTTTCAAGATTAGGAGAAGATGTACAAAAAGCATTATCTGCAGGTGGTGATATCGTGCATTTTGATGTAATGGACAATCATTATGTTCCAAATTTAACCATTGGTCCAATGGTATTAAAGTCTTTGAAAGATTACAAGATTACAGCTCCAATTGATGTACATTTAATGGTAAAACCAGTCGATAATTTAATTCCTATCTTTGCAAAATCTGGAGCAGATTGCATCACTATTCATCCTGAAACTACAGATCATGTTGATAAAACATTGACTTTAATTAAAAATTCTGGTTGTAAGGTTGGTTTAGGTTTTAATCCGTCTACGTCATTAAGTATTTTAGATTATACCATGGATAAGATTGATATAATTTTATTAATGGGTGTTAATCCTGGTTTTTCTGGACAAAGTTTTATTCCAAAAATGTTAGATAAATTGCGTGAAATTCGTATTCGGATTGATAAATTTTTTCCTAATATTTTATTAGAGGTAGATGGTGGTATTAAATTAAGTAATATTTCAGATATTGCTTCTGCTGGAGCGGATATATTTGTTGTTGGTTCTGCTATATTTAGTTCAAAAAATTACTTCAAAATTATTCAAAACATGAAAAGTAAATTATATAGTATTTAAATATTTATGAAATTTTTAATAATATATAATATAATTATATTTTTGAATTGATTTTTTTTATTTCTGAGGATGAAGTGTGATTTTATCTAAACCAATTATTTTTAGTGCTGTTCAACCATCAGGTAATCTTACTTTAGGGAATTATATTGGTTCTTTATCTCATTGGTCTATCATACAAAATAATGCTACCTGTATTTATAGTATAGCTGATTTGCATGCTCTTACATCGTTTCAGGAACATAGATTATTAAGAAAAATTACTTTTGATACATTAGCTTTTTATTTAGCTTCAGGAGTTGATCCTAAAAAAAGTATTATATTCATTCAATCTTCGGTATCTGAACATTGTCAATTAAATTGGATATTAAATTGCTATACGTATTTTGGTGAATTAATCCGTATGACACAATTTAAACATAAATCAAAAATAAATAGTAAAAATGTTAATGTTGGTTTATTAAATTATCCTATTTTAATGTCATCAGATATTTTGTTATATCAAACAGATTATATTATTGTTGGTCATGATCAAAAACAACATTTAGAATTAGCTAAAAAAATTGCTAATCGATTTAATGTACTACATGGGAAGACCTTTAAACTACCTTCAAATTATAAATTAAATGATTGTCATGTTAAAATTATGGCGTTATTAAATCCAACAAAAAAGATGTCAAAATCAGATGTTAATATAAATAATGTAATATTTTTACTAGATGATAAACAATCTATTTTGAGAAAAATTTCTCGATCTATTACGGATTCAGAGAATAAAATATTTTATGAACCGAATCGTAAAGCAGGTATTTCAAATTTATTAAATATTTTGGCGAGTTTAACTGGAAAGAAAATATCTGTTTTAGAGAAAGAATTTTATAATGTATCATATAATACTTTTAAGAAATTTGTATCTGATACTATATATTATTCTTTGAATATATTACAAGAAAAATTTTTATACTTTAGAAATAATGAATTATATTTGCAGGATATTTTAGATAATGGGTCGCATCAGGCTAGTTTACGAGCTAAAATTACACTAGAAAAAGTATATTATAAAATGGGTTTATCTTAAAAATATATTTTATTTTAAATATTTTAAAGATTTTTTGTATGGTTACTAGAAAACTTTAATGTCCAAGATAAAATTGAAATAATTCCATATAATATATTTGATATTGTTAATGTTATATATATTCCAAAATGAGAAACAATCGGGCTGGTAATTATAAATGTTAATAACGTACCAAATGTTCCTGATGTTAATATTAAATTAATTAATTTATGGGAAACATTTTTTTTTTGTAATGCGGTTAATGTAATGATAATGGTATAAATTGCACTTGAAAAAAAACCTAACATAATCATAATGATTATCAAGGATTGGATATTTTTTGTATGAATAATTAGATACATCAAAATAGTAGAAATACTCGTTAAATATAATAGGGATTTTTGTAAATCAAAAAAATTTAAAATATAACTAAAAAACCACATGCCTATCATATAAGACATCCAAAAATTACTTATTAATTTTCCGAGTGTTTGAATATTTATATTAATATTTTGTATTAAGTATTCTGGTATCCAAGATATAAATCCTAATTGTCCTAAAATATATAATAATGCAGCAAAACATAATGTTAGTATACTAATGTTGATTTGATATTTTTCTTGTTTAATATATTTTTTTTTTTGATTATAGATGATGTGATTTGGAAAATTTACATTTAAAGAAATGATAAGTATTAAAAAGTATATCATCGCAATCATGATATAGATCCAATACCATGATATATCGTGTTTGATGAAATAAGATGCAATTATTGGAAATGTCATACCGGACAGACTAAAAAATGAATCTGTTATTAATAATTTTGATGTTCTATTTTTTCCATTGTATATACATGTGATCAAAAATGTTCCAATAGACATTGTCATTCCCCCAACTAATCCTAGTATAAATATACTAATACAGAATGTTGCAATATTATTTGAATACGCTAATCCTAATATTGAGGGTATTATAAAGATGAAGCCTGTGAGAATCTGTTTATTTAAAGATATAAAATTTGTAATCCATGAGTTCAATAGAATAGAAATCAGTATTCCAAGATTTAAATAAGTAAATGTACTACTAATTTCAGACATAGAGACATGAAAATACCTTGCAATACTTTTCATAAGAATTCCAGTGATAGTAATAATTGATCCTATAAAATAATAGGATAGGAAACTTATCAAAGTTAATCCAATTTTATCTTTAGTGATTTTTTTTCTCATTATAATATAATATGTTTTGTCTTTTAGTATTTTATTTTGTATTGTATTGTGTGTAGTTAATGAAATATTTTTTACTTTTTTTTTTACATATGATAAAATTTAAAAAATTTTTATTATTTATATTTTAATATGATGTTTTTTTTAATTTAATGTAGTATTTTATTGAATAAACTTATATTATTTGTAAGATGGAATAAAATTTGAAATATACTATACTTGTTATGGGTCCGCCATATGGCACTGAAAATGCTATTAGTGCTTTTTTATTTTCAAAAAATTTAATTCATTTTAAAATACACTCAATTAACAGTGTTTTTTTTTATTGTAATGGTATTTATAATTCAAATAAATTTTTGTATTCATCCATTGATGAAGAGAATTTAGTATATTCTTGGTGCAGATTTAGTAAAAAATTTTCTATTAATTTACATGTTTGCTCTAATGCAGCATATGTTAGAGGCGTAATTGATGATAATCTTGCGTTAGATTTGGGATTTTCTGATGGAAATTTGCATAAATCTTTTCATTTAACTGGCTTAGGAACGTTGGTAAGTTCTATTTTAAAATCTGATCGATTGGTTCAATTTTAATTTATATGAAAAAAATTGCTGTGGTATTTTCTTGTTCTCCTCATGGAAATAGTTTGGGTAAGGAAGGATTAGATTTTGTATTATCTGCATCTTGTTTAACGAATAATCTTAGTCTTTTTTTTATTGAGGATGGTATTTTTCAGATTTTAAGTAACCAAGATACGCGAGGGATATTACTTAAGAATTATTCCCTTTCATTTCGTGCATTATCTTTTTTTAATATTAATAGTTTTTATTTATGTTATGATTCTCTTTTGGAAAGAGGTTGTTTTAAAGATACTGATTTTATATTACCTGTTAATTTATTAAATTCAAAACAAATACGATCAAAATTATATGAATTTGATCATATATTAAATTTTTAAATTTACAAAAATATATTTATGTTACATATTTTAATGAATTCTCCTTTTCAGGTAAATTTTAATTCAATATTAAAATTTTTAAATTCTATGGATGATTTTGTTGCTTTACAAGATGGTGTATTGATTTCTATAAGAAATAATACGTTTTTTAAGGGAATCAATTTATCTAATATAAATTTATACTTACTTAGAGAAGATGTAATAGCAAGAGGTATTTTGAATAAGGTTTCTGATAAATTTCATATCATTAATTACTCTGAATTAATTATATTAACAGAAAAACATAAACTTTGTATGAATTGGTAATGTTTTTAAATTATTAATAATATTTAATTTTAATATTAAATTATTTATATAACAAAGTTAAGATTGTTCATAATTAATTTATCTGATAAATTTTCTTAATTAGTTTTATCTATTTATTTTGAGGGTTTTATGGTTACAATTAATCAATTAGTACGTTCACCTCGTGTTCGAAGAATAATAAAAAATAATGTTCCCGCATTAGAAAAATGTCCTCAAAAAAGGGGTGTTTGTATGAGAGTATATACTACTACTCCTAAAAAACCTAACTCTGCTTTACGTAAAGTATGTCGTGTAAAATTAACTAATGGATTTGAAGTCACTGCTTATATTGGTGGAGAAGGTCATAATTTGCAAGAACATTCGGTTATTTTAATTCGAGGTGGTCGTGTTAAAGATTTACCTGGAGTTCGTTACCATGTAGTTCGAGGTGCTTTAGATTGCGCTGGTGTTAAAGAACGAAAGAAGAGTAGGTCAAAATATGGTGTAAAAAAATCAAAAAAATAATATTTATTTTAATTATTAATTTTTATTCATTTTAATTTGTTGGAGAATAAGTATGTCTCGTCGTCGTGTTGTTGGGAATCGTGAAATTTTGCCAGATCCTAAATTTTCTTCTGTATTATTAGCAAAATTTATTAATATATTAATGGTTGATGGAAAAAAATCTCTTGCATCATATATTGTGTATACTGCATTACAGAAATTATCTGAAAAACATAAAAAAAATGAATTGTCGATTTTTGATGAAGCATTAGAAAATGTTCGTCCTGTTGTAGAAGTTAAATCTAGAAGAGTAGGTGGTTCTACATATCAAGTTCCTGTTGAGGTTCGTCCAATTAGGCGGGATGCATTAGCAATGCGTTGGATTATCATGTCTGCAAGGAAAAGAAAAGAAAAATCAATGTTTCTTCGTTTATTTTATGAATTATTAGATGTTTTAGAAAATAAGGGTTCTGCTGTTAAAAAACGTGAAGAAGTTCATCGCATGGCAGAAGCAAATAAGGCTTTTGCACATTATCGTTGGTAATTTTCATAATATAAACTATATATTAATAAAATATAGTTTTAATTATGTTATTTTTATAAAGGGAAAATATGGTTCGTACAACACCAATTATTAATTATCGTAATATAGGTATTAGTGCACACATTGATGCTGGTAAAACCACTACTACTGAGAGAATTTTGTTTTATACAGGTATTAATCACAAAATTGGAGAAGTTCATGACGGTGCGGCTACAATGGATTGGATGGAGCAAGAGCAAGAACGAGGAATAACAATTACTTCAGCTGCTACTACGACATTTTGGTCTGGTATGTCAAAGCAGTTTTTACCTCATCGTATTAATATTATTGATACACCCGGTCATGTAGATTTTACAATTGAAGTAGAACGATCTATGCGTATTTTAGATGGTGTAGTGATGGTTTATTGTGCTGTTGGAGGTGTTCAACCTCAATCTGAAACAGTTTGGCGGCAGGCAAATAAATATAAAGTTCCCCGAATTGCATTTGTTAATAAAATGGATCGTATTGGAGCAAATTTTTTAAAAGTGGTTGATCAAATTAGATCTAAATTACGTGCTAATCCTATACCTATTCAATTATCTATTGGAGAAGAAGATCAGTTTCTTGGAATTATTGATTTAATTAAAATGAAAGCAGTATATTGGAATGATGCTGATCAAGGTATTACATTTCGATATGATGATATCCCGGATTATATGTTAGATGATTCTAAAAAATGGAATCAAATATTAATCGAAGCGGCAGCAGAGTCTGATGAAGAAGTTATGGAAAAATATTTAAATAACGAAATTTTATCTGAATATGAAATTAAATCAGGATTAAGAAAAAGATGTTTAAATAATGAAATTATATTAATTACTTGTGGTTCTGCTTTTAAAAATAAAGGAATACAGGCATTATTAGATTCTATTATTGAATATTTACCTTCTCCGACAGATATAAAATCTATTATAGATACTTCATCACAAGATAAGAAATTAATTACTGTTGATCATATTGTTAGTGATGATGCTCCTTTTTCTGCTTTAGCATTTAAAATTGCTAGTGATCCTTTTGTTGGGAATTTGACTTTTTTTAGAGTTTATTCCGGAATGGTATCTTCTGGAGATACTGTATTTAATTCAGTAAAATCCCAAAAAGAACGCTTTGGTAGAATTGTTCAAATGCATGCTAATAAGAGGGAAGAAATTAAAGAAGTACGAGCAGGAGATATTGCTGCTGCTATTGGTTTAAAAAATGTTACTACTGGTGATACTTTATGTGATTTAAATCATCCTGTTATTTTGGAAAAAATGGAATTTCCAGAACCTGTTATTTCTATTGCTGTAGAGCCCAAAACAAAAACAGATCAAGAAAAAATGGGTCTTGCTTTAAGTAGATTAGCCAAAGAAGATCCATCTTTTCGAGTTTGGACTGATCATGAGTCTAATCAAACAATTATTGCTGGTATGGGGGAATTACATTTAGAAATCATTATTGATCGCATGAAAAGAGAATTTAGTGTTGATGCAAGTATAGGTAACCCTCAAGTGGCATATAGAGAAACAATCCGAAATACAGTGAAAAATATTGAAGGAAAATATATTAAACAATCAGGAGGAAGAGGACAATATGGTCATGTTGTAATTGATATATTTCCTTTATTACCTGGAAGATCAGGATATGATTTTGTTAATGATATTAAAGGTGGTGTAATTCCGAGCGAATATATTTCGGCTATTGATAAAGGTATTCAAGAGCAATTAAAATCCGGACCGCTTGCAGGGTATCCAGTTGTTGATGTAGGGATAAGATTACATTTTGGTTCATATCATGATGTTGATTCTTCAGAATTAGCTTTCAAATTTGCTGCTTCTATGGCCTTTAAAAGTGGTTTTAAGCAAGCTGATCCAGTTTTATTAGAACCTATCATGAAAGTTGAAATTGAAACACCAGAAGAATATATGGGAGATGTAATAGGAGACTTAAATCGAAGACGGGGTATTATAGAAGGTTTGCAAGATTTACAGACAGGAAAGTCTATTTCTGCTAGAGTTCCTTTATCTGAAATGTTTGGTTATGCAACTGATTTACGTTCTCAAACTCAAGGTAGGGCATCTTATTCTATGGAATTTTTAAATTATCTAGAAATTCCTAAAAATATTTCATTAAGTATTATTGAAAAAAAAAGTAAATAACTTTATATATTAAATTTATTTTAATATTTTATTTATTTTTTAGTTATATATAAAGGAAAAAATTGTGTCTAAAGAAAAATTTCAGCGTTTGAAGCCGCATATTAATGTGGGTACTATAGGGCATGTAGATCATGGTAAAACTACTTTAACAGCGGCTATTACTACGGTTTTATCTAAACATTATGGTGGATCTGCTCGTGCTTTTGATCAAATTGATAATGCTCCCGAAGAAAAGGCAAGAGGAATAACCATTAATACTTCGCATGTAGAGTATGATACTCAATCTCGACATTATGCGCATGTTGATTGTCCAGGTCATGCAGATTATATTAAAAATATGATTACTGGGGCTGCACAAATGGATGGTGCTATTTTAGTAGTTGCAGCTACGGATGGTCCTATGCCGCAAACCAGAGAACATATTTTACTTGGTCGTCAAGTTGGTGTTCCACATATGGTAGTATTTTTAAATAAATGTGATATGGTTGATGATGAAGAATTATTAGAATTAGTTGAAATGGAAGTTCGCGATTTATTAACCCAGTATGATTTTCCTGGTGATGATACTCCTATTATTAGAGGTTCTGCTCTAAAAGCATTAGAAGGAGATTCTGCATGGGAATCAAAAATTATAGACTTAGCAAATGCTTTAGATACTTATATTCCTAATCCTAAAAGAGATATTGATCATCCTTTTTTACTTCCTATTGAGGATGTTTTTTCTATTTCTGGTAGAGGTACTGTTGTTACCGGAAGGGTTGAAAAAGGTATTATTAAAGTGGGAGAAGAAGTGGAAATTGTTGGTATTAAACCAACTACCAAAACAATTTGTACTGGCGTAGAAATGTTTAGAAAATTATTAGATGAAGGTCGTGCCGGAGAAAATGTTGGTATTTTATTACGAGGTACTAAAAGGGATGAAATAGAGAGAGGTCAGGTATTATCTAAACCTGGTAGTATTCACCCTCATACTACATTTGAGGCTGAAGTATATATTTTATCTAAAGAAGAAGGTGGTAGACATACTCCATTTTTTAAAGGGTATCGTCCGCAGTTTTATTTTCGAACTACTGATGTTACTGGTTCAATTGAATTACCTGAAGGTGTTGAAATGGTTATGCCTGGCGATAATATAAAAATGCTAGTTACTTTAATTAACCCTATTGCCATGGCTGATGGGTTACGTTTTGCAATTAGAGAAGGTGGTAGGACTGTGGGTGCTGGTGTTGTAGTAAAGGTGATTAGTTAATAATTATTCGAATGTATCTGATTATATATATTATACATTATTTCAAGGAAAGAGAATAATTGTATACTCTTTTCTTGATTTTTTAGATTACAGTTATTAAATTTATATTATTTAATGTTATGATATCATTTTATAATAAATATTTTTATTTTTTCAGATGTTGTATCATAATTCTATTATATAATATATTTATAGTTTTATCTTTTTTAATAGATGTTGTATTATAAAAATATAATAGTTTATTATTTTTAATTAAACTATTTTTTAATTTTCTTTTTAAATAATTGGAGTTCTGAGATTATGCAGAACCAGAAAATTCGAATTAGATTAAAAGCATTTGATCATCGATTGATTGATCAATCTACTTTTGAAATTGTTGCGACAGCTAAACGAACTGGGGCTCAAGTATGTGGTCCAGTTCCTTTACCGACTAAAAAAGAACGATTTACAGTGTTAGTTTCTCCCCATGTTAATAAAGATGCTCGAGATCAGTATGAAATCCGTACTCATAAAAGATTAATTGATATTATAGAACCAACCGAAAAAACTATTGATGCTTTAATGAGAATGGATTTATCCGCTGGAGTAGATGTTCAAATTAGTGTGAGTTAAATTATTATAATAAATTATTATCTTAATAATTATATCGTTATAATTGGTGATAGCATATGCTTGGATTAGTTGGTACAAAAATTGGAATGACGAGAATATTTACTCAAGATGGTAATGCTATTCCTGTTACTGTAATAGAAATAACAGAAAATAGAATTACTCAAATTAAGACATTACAATTTGATCATTATCATGCTATTCAGTTAACTACAGGATTAAAAAAAAAAAATAAATTAAATAAACCAGAGATGGGTCATTTTAAAAAATCTGGTGTAATTCCTGGTCGTGGTTTGTGGGAATTTAAAATAACAGCAGATCATAAATTCAAAATAGGTCAGATCATTAATTTAAGTTTATTTAATTCTATAAAAAAAGTTGATGTTACTGGATTATCTAAAGGGAAAGGATTTTCTGGTACTATAAAGCGATGGAATTTCAGTATGCAAGATGCTACTCATGGAAATTCATTATCTCATAGAGCACCTGGTTCTATTGGTCAAAATCAAACTCCAGGTAAGGTGTTTAAAGGAAAAAAGATGGCTGGTCATTTAGGGAATTGTCGTGTTACAGTTCAAAGTTTGAAAATTATTCAAATTGATATTCAAAAGAATTTTTTATTTGTAAAGGGTTCTGTTCCTGGATCGGTTGGTGGAAATGTAATTGTTAAGCCAGCTGTTAAAGGAGGATAATATGCAATTGGTACTTCGAGATACACAATCTGTTATTTCAGTTTCAGATTTGGTATTTAAAATTGATTTTAATCAGTCTTTAATTCACCAGATAGTTACATCATATTCTAATCGTGCTCGTCAAGGAAGTCGTGCTCAAAAAAATAGATCTGAAGTATCTGGTTCTGGAAAAAAACCATGGAGACAAAAAGGTACTGGGCGTGCCCGAGTTGGTTCAATTAGAAGTCCTATTTGGCGATCTGGGGGGGTAACTTTTGCTGCTAAGCCCAAGGTTTATTATCATAAAGTAAATCGAAAAATGTATCGCGGTGCATTAAGGAGCATTTTTTCACAATTGATACGTCAAAATAGATTAATTGTATTTAAAGATTTTTCTATATCAAGTTTTAAAACTAAGTTATTGATTCAAAAGTTGCAATCTCTTAAATTAAAAGAAGTATTAATTATTACAGAAATAATAAATAAAAATTTGTTATTTGCTTCTCGTAATTTATATAAAGTATGTGTAAGGGATGTTTGGTCAGTTGATCCTATTAGTTTAGTTAATTTTAAAAATACAATTATGACTTTTGATGCAATAAAAAAAGTTGAGGAAATTTTAATATGATTTCGAAAGATCGTTTATTTGATATATTGTATTCTCCTCATATATCTGAAAAATCTTCTATTCTATCTGAAAAAAATAACAAGATTACATTTAAGGTTTCTTTTCGATCTAATAAGCATATTATTAAACTAGCTGTTGAAAAATTATTTTCAGTTGATGTTCAAAAAGTAAATATAATTTGTATGAAAGGAAAAAAAAAAAATAAAGGAAAAAAAATTATTGTACGAAATAATTGGAAAAAAGCTTATGTTACTTTAAAAAAAGGTCAAAAATTGGATTTTATGAATAATTTTTAGTATTAGATAATCGGAGAAATTCAATATGGTCGTTATAAAATGTAAACCAACCTCTCCTGGTCGTCGACATAAAATTAAGGTAGTAACTCCTAATTTATATAAAGGAAGACCATATTCATCGTTATTAACTACTAACCATAAGACTGGAGGTAGAAATAACAATGGTCGTATTACTACTCGTCATATTGGGGGGAGACATAAAAGAATATACCGTATAGTTGATTTTAAACGCTCAAAAGATAATATTCCTGCAAGAATTGAGAGATTTGAATATGATCCCAACAGATCTTCTAATATTGCTTTAGTATTATATCAAGATGGAGTTAGGAGATATATTTTAGCACCAAAAAATCTTGCTATTGGAGATAAAGTGATTTCTGGGGATAAAGTATCGATTAGGATTGGTAATAGTTTGCCTATGAAAAATATTCCTACTGGAACTTTAATACATAATATTGAAATGAGATTAGGGAAAGGTGGTCAAATTTCTAGAACTGCTGGAAGTTATGCTCAAATTATTTCTAAGGATGATTTTTATGTTACTTTAAGATTAAAATCTGGAGAAATAAGAAAAGTTTTATCTCATTGTAGAGCTACGATTGGGGAAGTTGGTAATTCTGAACATATGTTGCAAGTATTAGGTAAAGCGGGCGCATCACGATGGAAAGGAATTCGACCTACAGTACGAGGAACTGCAATGAATCCAGTAGATCATCCGCATGGTGGTGGGGAAGGGAAAAATTTTGGTAAACATCCTGTTACTCCATGGGGAAAGCAAACTAAAGGAAAAAAGACTAGAAATAATAAGAGAACTAATAAATTTATATTACGTTCTCGTCATCATAATAAATAATAATTAGGATAATTAATATATATGCCTCGTTCTTTAAAAAAAGGTCCGTTTATTGATGTTAGTTTATTTTCTAAAGTAAAAAAAAATATTCAAATGAACAATAAAAAACCAATTAAAACATGGTCTAGACGTTCTACAATATTTCCAAATATGGTTGGATTAACTATTTCTGTTCATAATGGTCGTCAACATATACCAATTTTTATTACAGAAGAAATGGTTGGACATAAATTAGGTGAGTTCTCTTTAACTCGCACTTATCGAGGACATACAGCAGATAAAAAAATTAAAAAACGTTAGGTATTGAAATCGATGGAAATTTTAGCAAAATATCGTCAAGCAAAGTCATCAGCTCAAAAAGTAAGATTAATAGCTAATTTAATTCGAGGAAAAAAGATTTTTGATGTAATAAATATATTAAATTATAATAAAAAAAAGGCGGCTTTTTTAGTAAAAAAGGTTCTTTTTTCTGCTATTGCAAATGCTGAGCATAATCTTGGAATAGATTCTAAAAATCTTTTTATAAAAAATATTTTTGTTGATGAAGGACCTACTATGAAAAGAATGCTCCCTCGGGCAAAAGGAAGATCTGATAGAATTTTGAAACGAACCAGTCATATTACTGTAATTGTCGCCAGTAAATAATTTTTTTTTGGAGAATAGTAATAATGGGTCAGAAAGTACATCCACATGGCATGCGACTTGGTATTATCAAATCTTGGAATTCCACTTGGTTTGCAAATAGTAAGGTTTTTTCAAAATATTTAATTGGAGATTTTAAGATTAGGAAGTTTTTACAAACAAAATTAAAAAAAGCTTCTATTTCTAGAATTGTAATTGAGCGATTATCTAAAAATATTAAAGTAACTATTCATACAGCTCGTCCCGGAATTGTAATTGGTAAAAAAGGAGAAGATGTTGAAAAATTACGTGATAAAATTTCATTCATGTCTGGTTTTCCTGTTCAAATTAATATTTCAGAAGTTAAAAAACCAGAATTAGATTCGAAATTAATTGCTGATAGCATTAGTTCTCAATTAGAAAGACGTATTATGTTTCGTAGGGCTATGAAGAGATCTGTTCAGAATGCTATGAGACAGGGAGCACAAGGCATTAAGGTTGAAGTAAGCGGTCGTTTGGGTGGAACTGAAATTGCAAGACGAGAATGGTATAGAGAAGGTAGAGTACCTTTACATACTTTACGAGCTAATATTGAATATAGTTTATCTGAAGCTCGTACTACTTATGGGATTATTGGAGTTAAGGTTTGGGTATTTAAAGGAGAAATATTAGATGGTATGAAAAATCTTGATTCTATTCAGAAAGGTACTAAGACAGAAAAGAAAACAAATTATTCCCTTGTGAATATTTTAAATAATAGGAGATAATTTTATTCATGTTACAACCTAAGCGTACTAAATTTCGAAAAATGCATAAAGGTAAAAATCGCGGTTTAGTTTTAAATTCTAATCTTGTTTTTGGAACATTTGGATTAAAAGCAATTACAAGAGGTCGATTAACTTCAAGACAAATCGAATCGGCAAGAAGAGCGATTACGAAGTCTATGAAACGACAAGGTAAAATTTGGATACGTGTATTTCCAGATAAACCTATTACTCAAAAACCATTAGAAGTTAGAATGGGCAAAGGAAAAGGCAATGTTGAATATTGGGTTGCTTTAATACAGCCTGGTAGAATATTATATGAAATAGATGGTATTTCTGAAAATGAATCTAGAGAAGCTTTTAGATTAGCAGCATCTAAATTACCCATGAAAACTATTTTTATAAATAATATGGTAAATCAATGAAAATTTGTGATCTCCGTAATAAATCAATAGATGATCTTAATCATGAATTAGAAAATTTATTAAAAGAGAAATTTAATCTGAGAATGCAAGTATCTTCTGAAAAATCTCCCAACTCACATTTATTTAGAAATGTCCGAAAAAATATTGTTTTGATAAAGACTGTGATCACTGAAAAAAAAGAGGGTGTTTTATGATACATAAATTACGTACTGTTCAGGGTACAGTTATTAGTAATAAAATGCAAAAGTCGGTTGTAATATCTATCGATAGGTTTGTCAAACATTCCATTTATAAAAAATTCATTAAAAAAAATACTAAATTGCATGTTCATGATGAGCATAATGAATGTCAAGATGGTGATATTATAGAGGTATCTGAATGCCGTCCAATTTCTAAAACAAAGTCATGGAAGCTAGTTAAAATTATAAAAAAAAACATTTAATATTAAAAAAAAAATTTTAAATAATATATTATTTAAACTTATTTTTATAATTATCATGTTATTTATTTTTGAGGTATGAGATGATATGATTCAAGAACAAACATTATTACATGTTGCTGATAATTCTGGTGCGCGTGTCGCAATGTGTATTAAAGTTTTAGGGGGTTCTGGTAAGCGATATGCTAAAATTGGTGATATTATTAAAGTTGCCATTAAAGAGGCAGTTCCTAGAGGAAAAGTTAAAACAGGAGAGGTTTTGAAAGCAGTGGTTGTTCGTACTAAGAAGGGAGTTCGTCGTTCAGATGGTTCTTTAATTCGGTTTGATACTAATTCTTGTGTGATTTTAAATAATTCTGAACAACCTATTGGTACTCGTGTTTTTGGTCCAGTAACTCGCGAGTTAAGAATAGAAAAATTTATGAAAATTATTTCTTTAGCTCCAGAAGTTCTTTAATTTGTTTAGGAAAATTATTATGGCGGCAAAAATTCGTTCTAATGATCGTGTAATTATTTTATCAGGAAAAGAAAAAGGAAAGGTTGGTAAAGTTAGATCGGTCATTTATAAAAAAAATAGATTGATTATAGAGGGTATAAATCTTGTTACTAAACATCAAAAAGCTATTCCTGCTAGAAATCAAACTTCTCAAATTTTAAAAAAAGAAGCGTCTATTCATATTTCTAATGTAGCTTTTTTAAATCCATTGACTAATAAAGCTGATCGTGTTGGATTTAGATTTGAGAAAGGTAAAAAGGTGAGATTTTTAAAATCTAATAATAAAAATATTAAGTAAATAGGAGTATTTGGATGTCTGAATTATATAGTTATTATAAGTCTCACGTAGTAAAAAAAATGATGTTAGATTTTAAGTATACTTCAATTATGCAAGTTCCAAGGATAAATAAAATTACATTGAATATGGGTCTTGGAAAATCAACGCACGATAAAAAAGTTTTAGATTTTGCAATTTCGGATTTATCATTAATTTCTGGTCAAAAACCTTATATTACAAAGGCAAGAAAATCTATTTCTGGTTTTAAGATTCGAGAAGGTTATCCTATTGGTTGTAAAGTTACTTTGAGGGGTTTGCGTAAGTGGGATTTTTTGAAGCGTTTAATTTCTATTGTTATTCCTAGAATTCGTGATTTTCGAGGGTTTTCTAAAAAATCTTTTGATGGGAGAGGAAATTACAGTATGGGTATAAAGGAGCAAATTATTTTTCCTGAAATTAATTATGATATAATTGATAAAATTCGTGGTTTAGATATTACTATTACTACTTCTTCTTGTTCTAATAAAGAAGGAATTGCATTATTGTCAGCTTTTAATTTTCCATTTCGTTCATAAATGTTTTTTAATAAGGATACTTTATGGCCAAAGAATCAATGAAAGCTCGTGAATTAAAAAGAATAAAATTAGGTAAAAAATTTTTTGAAAAACGAAAAGCATTAAAGAAACTTATTTCTGATTTGTCAGTAAATCAAGAAGAACGATGGAAAGCGGTTTTAAAATTACAAACTCTTCCCAGGGATTCTAGTTTATCAAGACAGAGAAATCGTTGCCTTCAGACAGGCAGACCTCATGGATTTATTAGAAAGTTTGGATTAAGTAGAATGAAATTAAGAGAATCTGCCATGCGGGGTGAAGTTCCTGGTTTAAGAAAGGCTAGTTGGTAAAAAGAAATATTATATTAGTTTAATTTTTATTATAAGAGAATAAATCTAATGAGTATGCAAGATCCTATATCTGATATGCTAACAATTATTCGAAATGGTCAATTAGCTAATAAAATTTCAGTAGTTGTTCCTTCTTCTAATTTAAAAGTTTCTATTAGCGGTGTTTTAAAAAATGAAGGATATATTAAGAATTATGTTGTAAACCAAAAGGTTAATAAATTTTTTTTAACTATTGTATTGAAATATTTTCGAGGAAAATCTGTGATTGAAAATATTACAAGAATTAGTAAACCAAGCTTACGTATTTATAAAGATAAAAATAATTTACCAATTGTTATGGATGGTTTAGGAATAGCGATTATGTCTACTTCGCATGGTGTAATAAGTAATAAAACCGCTAAAAAGCTTGGTATTGGTGGTGAAGTAATTTGTTTTGTGTTTTAATTTTGGAGGGATATATGTCTCGTATTGCTAAAAAACCTATTTTGGTTCCATCTAATGTGCATATTACATTATCTGATAACTTTATTTTAGTAAAGAGTAATAATAAATTTCTTAAGAGGTATTTTAGTTCTTCTGTAATTATAGAATATAAAAATGATAATTTATTTTTTAAATCAAATGTAAATCAATATGATGGTTGGATACAAGCTGGTACTACTAGGTCGTTAGTGAATTCTATGATTATTGGTGTTACTGTAGGTTTTTCAAAAAAGTTACAATTGGTTGGTGTGGGCTATCGAATTAATATAGAAGAAAATAATAAAATTAATATGTTTTTAGGCTATTCTCATACAATTAGTTATATTCTTCCGAAAGGAATAACTGCAAAAAACATTTCATCAACTGAAATTATATTATATGGTATTGATAAGCAATTGGTTGGTCAAGTAGCTTCTAATATTAGGAATAAGCGTAAGCCTGAATCATATAAAGGAAAAGGAATTCGTTATTCTAATGAATTTATACGAATTAAAGAGGCGAAGAAAAAATAATATGACTAATTTAAAGAATAAGAAAAATATTCGCATTCGTAGAGCTATGAAGTATCGATTACAATTTAAAAAGTTGTATATTACTCGTTTAGTGGTACATCGTACTTCTCGTCATATTTATGCACAAATTATTTCTCATGATAATCGTATTTTGACTGTTGCTTCTACCTTAGAGAATAAAATTCAAAAAAAGGTTATTTACACTGGTAATAAAAAAGCTGCAAGTATTATTGGGTCAATTATTGCAAGTCGAGCAATTCAAAAGGGTATAAATAGGGTTTCTTTTGATCGTTCCGGTTTTAAATATCATGGTCGTATCAAAGCTGTTGCTGATTCTGCGCGTCATGCGGGACTACACTTTTAATGTGGGATAATAGTATGGTGAATAGAGATAAACAAGTTCATAGTGATTTTCAAGAAAAATTAATTTCAGTTAATCGAGTTTCAAAAACTGTCAAAGGTGGTAGAATTTTTTCTTTTACTGCATTAACGGTTGTTGGAGATAAATCTGGTAAAGTAGGTTTTGGATATGGTAAGGCTAAAGAAGTTCCAGCAGCGATTCAAAAATCTATGGAAAAAGCACGTCGTAATATGATATTTATTGAAATTAAAAATGGTACTTTACAACATGCTGTCAAAGGTTTTCATACAGGATCAAGTATTTTTATGAAACCAGCCTCTCGAGGAACTGGTATTATTGCGGGTGGTGCAATGCGTGCTGTTTTAGAAGTTGTGGGTATTAAAAATGTTTTAGCTAAAACTTATGGTTCTACTAATCCTATTAATGTTGTACGAGCAACTATGAATGGTTTAAAGAATATGAAATCTCCCAAAATGATTGCAGATAAAAGAAATAAATCTGTTTTTCAAATTATAGGATAAGTATTATATATGAAAAAAAAACTATATATTACTCAAACAAAAAGCATCATTGGTCGTTTACCAAAACATAAATCTACTATGTTAGGATTGGGTTTGCGAAGAATTCGACATACAGTGATTAGAGAAGATACTCCATCTATTCGAGGGATGATTAATCAAGTATATTATATGGTTAAAATAAGAGAGGAATAAAAATTGTATTTAAATACACTTTCTCCTAAGACAGGATCAAAAAAAACACCTAAAAGAGTTGGACGTGGCATGGGATCAGGTTTTGGAAAAACAGCTGGTCGTGGTCATAAAGGACAGACTTCTAGAAAAGGTTCTAGTATTAGAAGAGGTTTTGAAGGTGGTCAAACACCATTGTATCGTCGTATTCCAAAATTTGGATTTTGTTCTCGTAAACAAATTTTTACTTCAGAAGTTCGTTTGTCAGATATAAACAAAATTAATGTAAATGTTATTGATTTAAATGTTTTAAAGAAATTTAATATTATTAAAAAAAGTATTAAATATGTTAAAATTATTAAATCGGGATTGATTAATAAATCTATTGTAATTAGGGGTTTAAGAGTGACTAAAAATGTTGCTTCTATCATTCAAAGTTTAGGTGGAAAAATTGAATAATTATTAGAGTATATATTGGATGGATAAAAAAATAAAATCAAAATTTTTTAATATTAATAAAAGTTTACTTGAATTAAAAAATAGAATTTTTTTTTTATGTTTTATGATTTTTATATTTAGAGTTGGCTCATTTATTCCAGTTCCTGGTATTAATATTACTATTTTAACTGATTTTTTACAATATCAAAACAGTACTATTATTGATATGATTAATGTTTTTTCTGGGGGATCTTTAGGTCGAGCATCTATTTTTTCTTTAGGTATTATGCCTTACATTTCGTCTTCTATTATTATTCAATTATTGACTTTATTTAGTTCTCGTTTATCATCGATACAAAAAGAAGGTGATTTTGGAAAAAAAATAATTGATAAGTATACTAGATACTTGACTTTGTTTATATCAGTATTACAAGCTATTGGGATTTCAACTACTTTACCAAATATTCCTCTAATACCAGATTTAGTTCCCCATCCAGGTTTTAGTTTTTATGTTATCTCTGTTATAAGTTTATGCACAGGTACTGTTTTTTTAATGTGGTTAGCTGAATTAATTACTGATTATGGGATTGGTAATGGAATTTCAATTATTATTTTTATAGGTATTATTTCAAGCTTGCCTTCTTCTATTATTCAAATTATCAAACAAGTTAGTGAATCAAATTTAAGTTTTTTTATGTTATTTTGTATTTTTGTTTTTATTATATCTGTGATATTTTTAGTGGTGTTTGTAGAAAGAAGTTATAGAAAAATTACATTAAATTATCCTAAACAAAATAGAAATTACAATACATATGTTTCTCAGAGTACACATTTACCTTTAAAAATAAATATCTCCGGGGTAATGCCTGCTATTTTTTCTTCGAGTATTATTATTTTTCCGGTAACTTTATTATCTTGGTTTGGTATTTTAAATAAATATGATTGGTTATTTAAATTTTCGATTTATTTGCAACCTGGCCATCTCTTGTATATAATTATTTATTCAGTTTTAATAGTTTTTTTCTGTTTTTTTTATTCTAATTTAACCTTTAATCCTCGAGAAACCGCAGAAAATTTAAAAAGATCTGGAGCTTTTATACCTGGAATTAGACCTGGAGAACAAACATCTAAATACATTAGTAAGATTATGTATAAAATTACTTTTATTGGTTCTTTGTACATGATGTTTATTTGTCTTGTTCCAGATTTTATGAGAGTTTTTATGAAAGTACCTTTTCATTTTGGAGGAACATCGTTATTAATTGTAGTAGTTGTAATTATTGATGTTGTAGCACAAGTTCAAACGTTATTCATATCTAGCCAATATAGTTCAATTTTAAAAAAATCTAATTTTAATTTTTAAATTATGTATACAGTTTGGATATTTTAAAATTCAAAATTATATTTATCATAAAAATTTTAAAATGGTAAATTTATTATGAAAGTACGCACTTCAATCAAAAAATTATGTCGTGATTGTAAAATTGTAAAGCGTAATAATGTTGTGCGCGTTATTTGCAGCAATTATCCCAAACATAAACAACGTCAAGGATAAGTTTGATTTGTTAAGTACCATAAATTATAAGGAGTGTATTGATGGCTCGTATCGCAGGGATAAATATTCCTGATTATAAACATATTGTTATTGCACTACAGTTAATATATGGAATTGGAACATCGCGTGCTAGAAATATTTGTATAACATGTGGTATTGCAGAAACAGCTAAAGTGGGTGAATTACATGAAAGTAAATTAGATTCTTTAAGAGAGGCTATTTCTAATTTAATTTTAGAAGGAGATTTAAGGCGTGAGAAAAATTTAAATATTAAAAGATTAATGGATTTAGGGTGTTATCGCGGTTTAAGACATCGTCGGGGTTTACCTGTTCGTGGACAAAGGACTAAAACTAATGCTCGTACTCGAAAAGGCCCTCGTAAACCAATAAAAAAATAATAGTTAGAGACTTTTAAATGATGGTAAAATTTTCAAAACGTACAAAAAAACGTATAAAAAAACAAATTTTAGATGGTATTGCTTATATTCACGCATCTTTTAATAATACTATAGTTACGATTACTGATCGTCAGGGAAATGCATTAGGTTGGGCAACTTCGGGAGGCTCTGGTTTTCGGGGTTCGAGAAAATCTACTCCTTTTGCTGCTCAAGTAGCTGTAGAACGATGTATTGAATCTATTAAAGATTATGGCCTGAAAAATTTAGAAGTTATGGTTAAAGGACCTGGACCGGGTAGAGAATCTACTATTCGGGCTTTAAATACTGCAGGATTTAAAATTACTAATATTACTGATATTACTCCTATTCCCCATAATGGTTGTCGCCCACCTAAAAAACGTCGTGTATAATTTTTTTAGGGAATGTATGAGAAAAATAAAATGGCAAAATATTTAGGACCTAAATTAAAACTTAGTCGTCGTGAGGGTACTGATTTATTCTTAAAATCAGGATATCGTTCTATTGATTCTAAGTGTAAACTTAATCAACTCCCCGGTCAACATGGTGCTCGCAAGACAAGATTATCTGAATATGGCATTCAGTTACGAGAAAAACAGAAGGTTCGTCGTCTTTATGGTATTTTAGAGCGTCAATTTCGAAATTATTATAAATTATCTGTAAAACTGAAAGGTGATACTGGTGAAAATTTACTAAGATTATTAGAGAGCAGATTAGATAATATAATTTATCGTTTAGGTTTTTCGGTAACTAGATTTGAAGCTCGACAACTCATTAGTCATAAATCAATCATGGTAAATACTAAAGTTGTTAATATTCCTTCATATAAAGTTCGTCCTCATGATGTTATTAAAATTAGAGATAATTTTAAAAATCAATCTAGGATTAAGGCTGCTATAGAATTATCTGAACAACGAGAAAAACCAACTTGGTTAGAAGTAAATTCGAATAAATTAGAAGGAATATTTCTTCGCATTCCAGATCGTTCAGATTTATCAGCAGATATTAATGAACATTTAATTATTGAGTTATATTCTAAATAATTTTAAATATATAATCAGGAGTAATTTTTTTTATGCATGGTTCTATTAAGGATTTTGTTAAATCACATATTTCAGATGTTGAACTGATTAGTCCAACCCATATTAAAGTTGTTCTAGAACCCCTAGAGCGTGGTTTTGGTCATACCTTGGGTAGTGCTTTACGTAGAATTTTACTTTCTTCTATGCCTGGATATGCTGTTACTGAAGTACAAATTGAAGGGGTTTTACATGAATATATCTCTAAAACTGGAGTGAAAGAGGATATTTTAGAAATTTTATTAAATATTAAGGGTTTAGCGATTAAAGTAGATAAAAAGGAATACGTGATATTAACTTTACAAAAATCTGGAATTGGACCTGTATTAGCATCTGATATTACTTGTGAGAGTAGTGTAGAAATAATTAATTTAAATCATATTATTTGTCATTTAACTACTCAATCATCTTCTATTAATATTTCTATGAAAGTAGAATTAGGATACGGTTATGTTCCGGCATCTGCGCGTTTACAATCGCATTCTGAATCTATCAATATTGGATCTATATCTTTAGATGCTTCTTATAGTCCAATAGAACGTGTTGCTTATCGTGTAGGATCTGCTCGTGTTGCCCAGAGAACTGATCTTGATCGATTAATTATCGAAATGGAAACTAATGGAACTATTAATCCAGAAGAGGCAATTCGTATGGGTTCAACAATACTTTCTGAACAGTTAGAAGCATTTGTTGATTTTCGTAATATTCGTCAGCCCAAGAAGGAAGTAAAGAAACCGAAATTTGAACCAATTTTATTACGTCCTGTAGATGATTTAGAGTTAACGGTTCGATCTGCTAATTGTTTAAAAACAGAAGCGATACATTATATTGGAGATTTAGTTCAACGTACTGAAATAGAATTATTAAAAACTCCAAACCTTGGAAAAAAATCTTTAACTGAAATCAAGGATATATTAGCCGCTCGAGGGTTATCTCTGGGTATGCATTTAGAAAATTGGCCTCCTGAAAATGTTTCTGGTGAATAATTTTTATGTGAATTAAGTAGTTTATTTTAAAGGAATAATTAATGAGACATAGGCACAGCGGTCGTTATTTAAATCGTAATTCAAGTCATTTAAAAGCTATGTTTAATAACATGATTTGCGCATTATTGAAATATGAAATGATAAAAACTACATTACCTAAAGCAAAAGAATTGCGTACTATAGTTGAACCATTAATTACTATTTCGAAAGTAGATAGTATTTCTAATAGAAGATTAATTTTTTCTCGTATCAGAAATAATTTCATAGTGTATAAATTATTTAGTGATATTGGTCCATATTTTTTGAATCGTCCTGGTGGATATACTAAAATTTTAAAATGTGGATTTCGTCCTGGAGATAAAGCGCCCATTGCATATGTTCAGTTAACTGGACGAAGTATTTTTCAAAAAGAAAAAAAATAAATTTATTATTTTTTAATTCATATAACGGCATCTTATTGCCGTTTTAAAAATATTTTATATTATATCTCCCTTGATAAATATTTTTTGTGTAGAATTAATAAATTCTGAAGTTGTAACAATTTTTTTTCCAGATATTTGTATTTTTTTAAGATTTAATATATTTTTTTTTGTTTGTATCTGTATTCCATATTTATCAATATTAATAATTTCTCCAATATTGTGCATTGAAATACTTTCAAGAACATCTACTTCCCAAATTTTTATTATTTTATTTTTAATTATTAAATATGTTCCAGGCCATGGGTTAAATGCTCTAACCATTTTTTCTATTTTTTTTGCATGTATATAAAAATTTATTTTGCCCATGTATTTTTGGATTTTGATACAATTTTTAGACTTTTTATGATTTTGTGGTTTTGGAGTAATTTGTTTATTTTGAATTTTTTGTAATGTTTTTATAAGGATTTTTTGTCCAAGGTGAGATAATTTTTTAGTTAAATTTATTGTATTATCTTTTTTTTGAATATTACATGTAATTTGAGATAATATTTTTCCTTCGTCGATATTATGATTCATTTGAATAATTGTTATTCCAGTTTGATGATCTCCGTTTAGAATTGCAGATTGTATTGGGGATGCTCCTCTCCATCTTGGTAATAATGAAGCGTGTACATTAATACAACCCAGCCGGTATTTTGTTAATAAAAAATTAGGTATTTTAAATCCATATGCAACGACGATCATAATATCTGCTTCGATTTTTAAAAAATCGAGTAGATTATTTTTTTGGTTAATTTGTTTGGGTTGAAAAATTGGAATTTGATAATTTTCTGATAAAATTTTTATTGGTGATTTAATAATTTTTTTTCCTCTTCCTGATCGCATGTCTGGTTTTGTTAATACTGCTATAATGTTATATTTTGATAATATTAATTTAGATAGGTGATCTGCAGAAAACTGTGATGTTCCAGCAAAAATAATTTTCAGTTTTGATTCATTCATAATATTATTTTTTTTATTTAGAAGGTTTAAGTAAATTTTGAATTAATAATCAATAATTAACTTTCCAACGAGATGATCCATTTCATGTTGTATACAGATTGATAATAGTTCTTTTGCTTCAATAATAATTTTTTTTCCATAATAATTTAATGTTTGAATTTGAATTTTGTTTGCTCTTGTAATTTTTTTTAAGGTATTTGGAATTGATAGACATCCTTCTTCAATGCTGATTTTTTCGGAACAATAAATTTTTTTAGGATTAATAAGTATTATTGGATCTGTTTGTTTTTCGCTAATATCAATTACTATAATTTGTAAATTAATACCTACTTGGGTAGCAGCTAAACCTATTCCTTGTTTTTCATACATTGTGTAATACATATCTTGTATAATTTGATGTATTTTTTTATTAATTATTTTGACTGGTTGAGCTATGTTACGTAATCTATTATCTGGGTATTTTATTATTTTTAATAAAGACATGGGAATTATTTTTAAAATTTTTAATATAATTTTATATTATAAATTATTTCATATAAATTAATTAAATAATTTATTCTATTTTTAATATTTATTTTTAAATATTTAGAATATTATTAGAGAGAAAATAAATGTTGATTAATAATAAAAAATATTACGTGTTATTTGGAAATCCTGTCCAGCATTCTAAATCACCTACTATTCATGATTTATTTGCGGAACAAACAAATTGTTTAATGCGATATAATACTCAATATGTAGAAAAAGATAAATTTTTTACTGCTTTTTTGTATTTTTTAAAATCACATTATTCCGGGGCAAATATTACCGTTCCGTTTAAACACGATGCTTATTTATTATCTCATGTTTTAACCAAGAGAGCTTTAATTTCCGGCTCTGTAAATACTATAAAAAAAATTTCATCAGGGAAAATTTTAGGGGATAATACTGATGGTATAGGTCTTTTGTATGATCTAAAGAGGTTAAATGCTATTAATTATAGCGATCGCGTTTTATTAATTGGATCTGGAGGAGCTGCTAGAGGAATTATACCAAATTTATTATCATTAAATTGTTCTATAGATGTTGTTAATAGAACATTTTGTAATGCAAAAAAGATTGTTTATTTTTTTAAAAATCTAGGTTCAATTCGCGCAATTAATGTCAGTCTATTAAAGGAATTAAATTATGATTTAGTAATTAATGCTACTTCGGTAGGAATTAAAAATAATTCCAATTTTTTTATTTCTAATTTAGTATTTTATCCGAAAAATACTTTTTTTTATGATTTATATTATAGTAATGAATTAACTCCATTTTTACGTTGGTGTAAAATAAATAAAGCAATTTATTTTTCTGATGGAATTGGGATGCTTGTAAGTCAGGCGGCATATTCTTTTTATTTATGGAATGGTATTTTTCCGAATGTAAAAAATGTTATTTCTTTTTTAAATCATCAAAAAAAATATGTTTATTTATAATTAGTATGCAAGATAATTAAAACTTTAAAAAAAATACAAAAAAGATCTTGACTCTTTTATTACATTCTGTAAAAATTATATATTAAATTAATTAATATTAAAATTTTTTATTTTTCTAAATTTTATTTTATTTAATTTTAACATTTTGTCCCCTTCGTCTAGAGGTCTAGGACACCGCCCTTTCACGGCGGCAACAGGGGTTCAAATCTCCTAGGGGACGAAAAATAAAATATTTTAAATAATTCATTGCTTTAACATAATAATATGTTATTATATTAAAGTAATCAAAAATATGTTTTATAATTTTAGATTTTAATACATTTTTTTAATTTTTTAAAATTCTAGAGTTATTGATAAACAAACATTTTTAGACGCTCTTTTACAATACGAAATTAATAAGAGACACCTGTGGGTTGTAAGGTTAAGTGATTAAGCGTATATGGTGGATGCCTTGGCAATCAGAGGCGATGAAGGACGTGCTAATCTGCGAAAATTATCGGTGAGTTGATAAGAAACGTTATATCCGATGGTATCCGAATGGGGAAACCCGACACAACTTTAAATTGTGTCATTGCTAATTGAATCTATAGGTTAGCAAAGCAAACCAAGAGAATTGAAACATCTAAGTATCTTGAGGAAAAGAAATCAATTGAGATTCCCTAAGTAGTGGCGAGCGAAAAGGGATCAGCCCAGAATCATAATCTTTATAATTTTTAGTAGAATATTTTGGAAAGAATAGCGAAACATGGTGATAGCCCAGTATACGAAAAAAATTATATAAGTGGATTCAAAAAGTAGAGCGGGACACGAGAAATCTTGCTTGAATATGGGGGGACCATCCTCCAAGGCTAAATACTCCTGATTGACCGATAGTGAACTAGTACCGTAAGGGAAAGGCGAAAAGAACCCCGGTTAGGGGAGTGAAATAGAACCTGAAACCGTATACGTACAAGCAGTAGAAGCCTATTTTTTACTAGGTAACTGCGTACCTTTTGTATAATGGGTCAGCGACTTGTATTCTGTAGCAAGGTTAACCAAATAGGGGAGCCGAAGGGAAACCGAGTCTTAAATGGGCGTTAAGTTTCAGGATACAGACCCGAAACCCGGTGATCTAGCCATGAGCAGGTTGAAGGTTGGGTAAAACCAACTGGAGGACCGAACCGACTGATGTTGAAAAATCAGCGGATGACTTGTGGTTAGGGGTGAAAGGCCAATCAAACCGGGAGATAGCTGGTTCTCCCCGAAAGCTATTTAGGTAGCGCCTCGTGAATTCATCTTCGGGGGTAGAGCACTGTTTCGGTTAGGGGGCCATCCCGGCTTACCAATCCGATGCAAACTCCGAATACCGTAGAATGTTATCACGGGAGACACACAGCGGGTGCTAACGTTCGTTGTGGAAAGGGAAACAACCCAGATCACCAGCTAAGGTCCCAAAATCATAATTAAGTGGGAAACGATGTGGGAAGTCATAAACAACCAGGATGTTGGCTTAGAAGCAGCCATCATTTAAAGAAAGCGTAATAGCTCACTGGTCGAGTCGGCCTGCGCGGAAGATGTAACGGGGCTCAAATTATGTACCGAAGCTGTGGCAATAAATTTTTTTTATTGGGTAGGGGAGCGTTCTGTAAGCCTGCGAAGAAGTGTTGTAAATCACTTTGGAGGTATCAGAAGTGCGAATGCTGACATGAGTAACGATAAAGCAGGTGAAAAACCTGCTCGCCGAAAAACCAAGGTTTCCTGTCCAACGATAATCGAGGCAGGGTAAGTCGACCCCTAAGGTGAGGCCGAAAGGCGTAGTCGATGG
>NZ_OZ060393.1:300000-380000 GCF_964059135.1 Buchnera aphidicola (Symydobius americanus) | reverse complement strand
TTAAATTAAATTAAATTAAATTAAATATAATATATTCTTGCTCCACAGTTCGAAATATAATCAAATTTAATAATTCATGTCGTTCTGTGGAGGAAATTTCTATAGAATGATTAGAATAATTATATAATTCAATTATATTTTATTTTTTTCTTAAAAATCTTTATATAAATTTTAATAAAAAGTATTAATTAGTTTTTTAAAAAGAGAAAAAAATGTTAAAAATATTTAATACTTTGACTAAAAAAAAAGAATTATTTGATTCATATCATAAACGTAAAGTAAATATTTATGTATGTGGTATTACAGTATATGATTATTGTCATATTGGTCATGGACGAACTTTTACTGTTTTTGATATGATAGTAAGATATTTAAAACATTTAAAATACAGTTTAAAATATGTTAGAAATATTACTGATATTGATGATAAGGTCATAAAAAAATCTCAAGAAAATAAAGAAAGTGTTTTTTCTTTAACAAATCGAATGATTCTTTCTATGCAAGAAGATTTTCTCAATTTAGGTTTATTACCTCCTAGTATAGAGCCTCGCGCTACCGAATATATTAATATTATGATTAGTATGATTAAATATTTTTTAGATAAAAAATTTGCTTATATTTCAGATAATGGGGATATATTTTTTTCTATTAATTCTTATAAATCATACGGTTTACTTTCAAATCAAATATTGAATCATTTAAAAACTAACTATAATATAAATGCATATGATTTTAAACATTTTAATCATGATTTTGTATTATGGAAAAAATCTAATAAATTTAATGAACCAAAATGGTCATCCCCTTGGGGATTAGGTCGACCCGGATGGCATATTGAATGTTCTTCAATTAATCATAAAATTTTTGGTAAAAATTTAGATATTCATGGAGGAGGATTAGATTTATTATTTCCTCATCATGAAAATGAACGTGCTCAATCTAATTGTTTTTATGATTACAACCAGTATGGAAAATATTGGATTCATGTTGGTATGTTACTTTTGAAGAATCAAAAAATGTCTAAAAGACTTCATAATACTCTTCTTTTAAAAAATTTAATTAATCAATATAATTCTGAAGTTATAAGGTATTTTTTTTTATCTACTCATTATAGAAGTCCTATTTTTTATGATGAAAAAAATATAAAAAAATCATATCTTTCATTAAGAAATTTATA
Organism: Buchnera aphidicola (Symydobius americanus); assembly: GCF_964059135.1. NCBI lineage: Bacteria > Pseudomonadati > Pseudomonadota > Gammaproteobacteria > Enterobacterales > Erwiniaceae > Buchnera > Buchnera aphidicola. The sequence goes on along the minus strand of NZ_OZ060393.1, from coordinate 378,823 downwards.
TTTTACTTTAACTAAACAAATATATAATTACCAATTTTTAGCACATGATGTATTTTCAAAATTTAGAAATTTTAGTATTCAATTTTATCAAGCTATGGATGATGATTTTAATACACCAAAAGCAATATCAATTTTATTTGAAATTTCTAAAAAGGCTATTTTTTTTTTAAATAATCATCGAATTGATTTAGCTCAATATTTAATATTTCAATTGAAACACTTAGCAAATACAATTGGTTTGTTGTGTCAAAATCCAAATGTGTTTTTCATGCAGAATAAATTTTTAAATCATAATCAATCTTTAGATATAAATATCATGAATTTAATAGAAGATCGGGATATTGCAAGAAAAAATAAACAATGGATTTTAGCAGATAAATTAAGAAGAAAATTATTTCGGTTAAATATTATTTTAGAAGATACGCCCGCTGGAACAATTTGGAAAAAAATAGGGTAATAAATAGAAATTTTATATTGGATATTGGTATTTATTTTGATATGCTTCTAATGTATTTTTTAATAATGTTGCAACGGTCATAGGTCCTACTCCACCTGGAACTGGGGTAATATATGACGCTTTTAATACTGTAGATTCAAATTCTACATCTCCTACGATCTGATTTTTAATTTTTATTTTATTAATACCTACATCAATAATGATTGCTCCCAGTTTTATATCTTTTCCTTTTAAAAAGTTTGGCTTTCCAATTGCAATGACAATGAGGTCAGATTTTTTTATATATTCGTTTAGATTTTTAGTAAACCTATGAGCTACAGTAGTTGTACATCCTGCTAATAATAATTCTAAATTCATTGGTCTTCCTACTATGTTTGATGCACCAATTATTAAGGCATTTAAACCATGCATTTTAATATTATATTCTTTTAATAATGTAATTACCCCCCTTGAAGTACATGGTCTTAACTTTGGAGATTTAATACATAAACATCCAATATTATATGGATGAAATCCATCTACATCTTTTTTTGGGTGTATACTAGTAATAATTTTATTAATGTTAATATTCTTTGGCAATGGTAATTGCACTAATATTCCATCAATTGTTTTATTTTGATTCATTTCTTGGATGAGGTTTAATATTTTTTTTTCTTCCGTATTTTGTTTAAAATTGTATTCTTGATATTCAATTCCGGCTTGTATACAGGCAAGTTTTTTTTTTTGAATATATATTTTTGATGATGCATTATTTCCAATCCAGATAACTGATAATTTGGGTTTTCTATTACTATTGGATATTTCAATTTTTATTTTTTTTTTTATTCTTTCAATAATTTTATTTGCAATAATTTTACCATTAAGAATTTTAGATGACATAGTTATATTTTACATCCTTTTATGATTTTTTTATAAATAACAAGTAGATTTTAGTGATATTTTATAGTATAATTATATATATTATAAATTTTAATATTTTAGCGCCCTTAGCTCAGTTGGATAGAGCAACGGCCTTCTAAGCCGTAGGTCATAGGTTCAAATCCTATAGGGCGTAAAATAATTCTTTTTTGATTATCTAAAATTATTGCATAAATATTTTTTTTAATTTTTTATAAATATTTTTTTGATTTTGACATGCTTGTATTTTATAATATTTTGTATCTGGTATTTTTTTATAGTATTCAATAATATTATTTTTATTTTTTTTATATTCTATTATTCTTTTTGATATTACTTCTTTTTTATCATCTTCTCGTACTGTTAATTTTTCATTTGTAATATCATCTCTCTCTGATTTTTTTGGTGGATTAAACTTTATATGATATGTTCTCCCAGATGGTATGTGTATTCTTCTACCTAATATTCTATCATATATTATCTTTTCTGAAATATAAAATTCAATAAAATAATCTATTATAATTTTTTCTTTTGTCATTTCTATTGCTTGTTTTAATGTACGAGGAAATCCATCTAGTATAAATCCTGATTCACAATCTTTTTTTTTTATTCTTTTTTTGATTAAATGAATTATTATACTATCATCTACTAAGATTCCCTGATTGATGCAATTTGAAATTTTTTTTCCAGTTTTGTGTTTTGATTGTATTGCTTGTCTTAAAATATTTCCAGTAGAAATTTGTGGAATTTTCATTTTTTTTTTAATTAATTCAGATTGTGTTCCTTTTCCTGATCCTGGTGGTCCAAAAAAAATAATTTTCATAAATTTTTATTTTTATTTATGTATTAATCAATATTTTATTAATTCTATTAATAAAATCATTTGGATTTTCTAATGATCCCCTTTCAGCGAGTAAAGCTTGATCAAATAAAATGTTGATCCATGTTTTTAATTTTTTATGGTCTTTGATTTGAATAATTTTTTTAATTAATTCATGGTTTGGGTTTATTTCAAATATATATTTTAGTGGTGGTACATTTTGTCCAGCATCCTTGAATAATTTGGACATTTGCGCACTCATTGAGTTATTTTGAGTGATTAAAATTGTTGGAGTATTAATTAATCTGTAACTTAATTTAACTGATTCTACTTTTTCATTTAAAATTTCTTTAGTAATTTTTAAAAATTGATTAATTTCATTTTCTGAAAAATCAGATTTTTTTTCTTTTTTGATAATTTTTTCTAGATCTTGGTCGATTTTGTTGACTGGTTGAAATTTCTTTCCTTTAAATTCTAATAAATAATTCATCATCCATTCATCAATACGATCTGATAATAATAATACATCTATTTTTTGTTCTTTGAATATTTCTAAATATGGGCTATTTTTAGCATTTTTATAATTTTCTGCGGTAATAAAATATATTTTTTCTTGTTTTTCTTGCATATTTTGAATATATTTATTTAATGATAATTTTTGTTCTATATCATTTGAATTAATAGATGTAAATCTTAGAAGATTTGCAATGGTTTCTTGATTGCTTGGATCTTCTGCTATTCCTTCTTTTAGAATTAAACCAAACTCCTTCCAAAATATTGAATATTTTTCTTTTTCTTTTGATAACTTTTCAATTAAATGTAGTACTTTTTTTGTCAGGCTTTTTTTAAGTGATTGTGTAATATGGTTTTCTTGTAAAATTTCTCTTGAAACATTTAACGGAAGGTCGTTAGTATCTATAATACCTTTAATAAATCGTAAATAATTTGGCAAGAATTGATCAGCGTCATCCATAATATAAACTTTTTTTACATATAATTTTAACCCATTTTTTTTATTATCCTGATTCCATAAATCCCATGTAGATTTAGAAGGAATATATAATAATATTGTATATTCTTGTGTTCCTTCTATTTTATTATGACTCCAGATAATAGGATTATTTATATCTTTTGTTATATGTTTATAGAAATTTTGGTATTTTTTTTCAGTAATTTGATTTTTTTGCATAGTCCATAATGCTTGTGCTTCGTTAATTTTTTTCCATGAAATAGTTTTGTTTTTTGTGTTATATTCTTGTATTTCTATAGGTACTGAAATATGATCTGAATATTTTTTAATAATTTGTTCTATTTTCCAATTTTCTAGAAAATCTTTTTCGTTTTCTTTAAGATATAATTCTATATCTGTTCCATTTTCTGATTTAGATGTGTTGGATATGATATATTCTCCTTCACCACAAGACTCCCATAATATGCTTTTTTCTGGTTTTTTTTCTTTAAAATGTCGAGTTCTAATGATTACTTTTTTTGAAACAATAAATGATGAATAAAATCCTACTCCAAATTTTCCAATTAATTGATTATTTTTTTCATTTTCAGGGTTTAGTGATTTTAAAAAGGATTTTGTTCCAGAATTTGCAATGGTTCCAATATTGTTTATTACTTCTTGTTTATTCATTCCAATTCCATTATCGGAAATAATAATTTTTTTTTCTTTTTTATCTAATATAATTTTAATTTTCATATCTTGATATTGATTATTATCTTCAGGGCAGGATAATAATTGAAATCTCATTTTATCAATTGCATCAGATGCGTTAGAAATTAATTCTCGTAGAAATATTTCTTTATTAGAATATAAAGAGTGTATCATCAGTTTTAATAATTGTTTAGTTTCCGATTGAAAATTATATTTCGTTTGATTATTCATATTAATATCCTATTTTATATAAAATTCTTTAATTTTATTTTTTTAAATAATTGGATTGTTTGCATTAGGAAAAGGAATTTCTGAAGATATGTTAGACATTTTTTTTTTTTTTTCTTCAGATATTCTTCGGGAAGCATCGTTGAATGCTGCTACAATTAAATCTTCTAACATTTCTATACTATCTTCTTTCATTATATTTTTATCTATTTCAATTTTTTTACAATCATATGATCCATTTATTGTAATTTTAACTAATCCTGCTCCAGATTCTCCTGTAACTTCTATAATTGAAATTTCTTTCTGTATCTTGCTCATTTTGTCTTGCATTTTTTTTGCTTGTTTCATTAAATTTGTTAGATTATTTTTATTAAACATATTACCGCCTTAAAATATTTATTAAATAAAATAATTTTTTTTGTTAATAGAAAAATTAATATCATTATAAAAATGATTTATTAAATATTGTAAATAACCATTAGATATTAGATTTTTTTTATATTTTAATGAATCTTATTTTTTAATATCTTTTTTATTTTAAAATTTAATAGTTGTAATATTATCATTTCTATTCCTATTTGTTGTGTTGGCGAGAATTTTAATTCTTTTTTGCCTAACAATATTATTTTATAATATGATTTTAAATCTTCATATGTTAGAAATTTAGATATTCTTAGTATCTTTTTTTCATATGATGATTGTTCCTTATTTTGATATAATTCAGGATATTTTTGTATCATGGCTATATTGTGTAATATTTTAATCATATTATTTAATACTTTTTCTATTTTGATATTTTTTTGGTATATTATTTTTAATATATTCATTAATTTTATATGATTTTTAGTAAGAATATATATTATAATTTCTAGTGTTTTTGTTTTATTTAATATTCCAAAGATTTCTAGAACAATTGATGTTTCAATATTTTTATTTCCATAAGAAATTAATTGTTCAGTTAAATTTAGTGCATCTCGTATACTTCCATTAGATTCTTCTGAAATCATTTTAATTGCAGATTGATCAAAATTAATTCGTTCTTGATTTAAAATATTACTTAAATATTTTTCTATTTCTTTTAATTCCGGTTTATTAAAATGAAAATATATACAACGTGAAATAATAGTATTTGGTAATTTATTAATTTCGGTTGTTACAAAGATAAATTTTATATATTTTGGTGGTTCTTCTAAAGTTTTTAATAATGCATTAAAACTATGTTTAGATAGCATGTGTGCTTCATCAATTAAATATATTTTAAATCTTCCTTTAATTGGGGGGTATTGCATTGTATCTAATAATTCTTTCATGTTTTCTATTTTAGTATTAGAAGCTGCGTCTACTTCAACTAGATCAGGAAAACATCCCTGTTCAATTTCCTGACAATGAGAGCATTTTTCACAAGGATTAATGGTAATTTGGTTTATACAGCTCAGACTTTTTGATAATAGTCTTGCAATGGTTGTTTTTCCTATACCTCTTGTTCCAGATAATATCCAAGATTGGTGAATACGATTAAGTAAAAAACTATTTTTAATAGTTTGTAATATATGTTTTTGTCCAACAACTTCAGAAAAATTTTTTGGTCTCCATTTTCTGGCAAGTATTTGGTAATTCATAATCAATAAATTATATAATTTATGCGATTTATTTTATTATAACATATATAAAATACTATTATAAATATTATATAAATTTTTTATAATATTTTATATTATATTGTTCTTGTATTTTTTGATATACTAATTTATAATCATATTTGAAATCTATTTTTAAAAGCTTTGTTAGCTCTAATACTGTTAAGATTTAAATAATCAGTCAGGTCTGGAAAGAAGCAGCTGAATTAAATTAAAACAGGTATTAGATTACTAACAAAGCTTTTTAAATTTTTAACATATATTTATTTTTAATAAATAGATCTTATTGCCTTTCATAATACATATCGTAATATATTCCTCTTTTTTGAATCAATTCATCATGTTTTCCTTTTTCAGAAATTTGTCCTTTTTTTAATACTATAATTTTATCTGCTTCTACAATAGTAGATAGTCTATGTGCAATGATAATTAATGTATATTTTTTTCTAATTGATAATAACGTTTTTTGAATTAATTTTTCTGTTTCAGAATCGATGTTAGAAGTTGCTTCATCTAGAATTAATATTTTAGGTTTTGATATTAAAATTCTTGCTATAGATAATAGTTGTTTTTCACCTGCTGATAAATTTTTACCATTTTCTTTTAATTCAGTATATAATTTTTTAGGTAGTGATTTGATTAGTTTTTCTAATTGTACTATTTTTAAAATTGTCCAGATTTTTTCTTCAGAAATATTTTTTCCTAAACAAATGTTTGATAATATTGTACCTTGAAATATCATAGGTTCTTGTTGTAACATATGTATTCCATTTTTTAAGGTTTTATAGCTTAATGTATGTATTTCTCTTTTATCTAAAAATATTTCTCCCTTTTCAGTTTGAAAATGCCCCATAATTAAGTTTGCTAATGTGCTTTTACCACTTCCGGTAGGTCCTACTAATGCAACAAAACTTTTAGACGGTATGTGTAAATTTATATTGTTTAATGTATTATGAGAATTTTTTTGGTGTGAGAAGTTTAAATTAGAAATTTTAATTTCTCCTGTTTGTAATGGTATTATATCTTTTCCATATTCTTGTTGATGACTATCAATTAATTTAAAAATTCTTTCTCCAGCTACTATGGATTGTTGTAAGATGGATTGTTGTGTTGCAATGGTTATTAAAGGTTCATTTAATCTATTTAAATAATTAATAAATGCGTATAATATTCCAATTGTATTACATGTCATGTAAGATAAACTAAATAATGTGATTAATCCACATAGAATTATAGTTGATAAAAAACTAATTAACGGTCTTAATAGAATGCCATCCAGTTTTAATGCTTCCATTCTTTTTAAATAATGCAATTTGCTAGTATGGTAAATTAATTGTTTGAATTTTAATTCTTGTAAAAATTGTTTAATTACTGGCATTCCATTGATAACTTCATTAAATTCATGATTAATTTTTGCTAAATATGATCGAACATTTCTTATAATTGGTGTACTATAATATTGATAAATTAATATAATTATTAAAATTGATGGTATTAATGTAAAAGTAATTAAAGCCATTTCCCATTTTAAAATAAACATACTAATTAACATGATTATTATTAATGTAATATTTCGAAATATTGTCATTAGTGAAGTATGGTATAATTCTTTAATTATTTCAGTATCATTAGTAACTATTGATACAATTTTTCCAGTAGGTTGTATATGAAAAAAATTTAAAGGTTGTTTTAGTACAGATTCCATAACTTCTATTCTGAGTTTTTGTATAATTTTTATTGCTGTTTTACTAAATAGTAGTGTTTGTATATAATTTAAAAATATAGATATATATTGTAGAATAATAAAAGTGCATAAAATAAAAAACATATATTTTTTATTAAAATTATTTTTTATTAAAACATTATTAATAAATTTACTAATTAGTATTGGTCCTAAAATTTCTGATACGGATGAAATCAATAATATAAAAATGCCAAATAATATTGTTTTTCTTTCAAAACTTGTATATCTTAATAAACGTTTTAATGTTGGCCATACTTTGATTAAATTAGCCATTGGGTATTTTTCTGAATAATCATATTTTTATTTGAAGATTATGTAATGGTTTTTTTTGTTGATTATATGTATTACTATACCAATTTTTTGATTTCATGAGTTGATTATGCGTTCCTTGTTGGTGAATATAACCATTTTTCATAATTAAAATATTATTTGCTGATTTTAAGAGTGATAACTTATGAGATATTATTATAAGAGTATTATATGTTTTTTTAAAGGCTTTGATATTATTTAAAATAATACGTTGTGTTTTTTCATCAATTGCAGATAATGCGTCATCCAGTATTAAAAATTCTGATTGTAATAATAACGCTCTAGCAATACAGATTCTTTGTTTTTGTCCTCCTGATAATATTATTCCTTGTTCTCCTACTTCTGTTTGATATCCATTGGGTAAATTTAAAATATCGTTATGAATTTCTGCTATAGAAGCAGCGTATTCTATTTCTGATTGAGAAGCATGTATATTACCTAATTTTATATTATTTTGAATTGTGTCTGAAAATAAAAATGGTAATTGATTAACAATATTTATTTTTTTTCGCCATGTTTTAATACTTATATTTGATATGTAGTGAGAATTACATAATATATATCCTTTAGATATATTAAAATTTCGTTGAATTAAATGAATTAATGTAGTTTTCCCTCCTCCAATTGGACCGCAAATACCTATAATATCATTAGGTTTAATAGTAAAGAAGATATTTTTTAATTTAAATGTTTTGTTATTTTCATAGTAAAATTCAAATATTTTTATAGTTAATGTGTTGTTTTTATCTAAAATTTTTTCATTTCCATCTTTTATAAAAAATTTTTTATTCATAATTTCATTAATTCGATTCCAAGAAGCACTTCCTCTTTCTATGATATTAAACATCCACGCTAGAGCTAGCATTGGCCATACCATTAGTCCTAAATACATAATAAAACTTGTTAGTTGTCCTATAGTAATGGAATGATTCCAAACTAAATAACTTCCTATTGAAATAGCTAATACATTAGATAATGCAATTGCAAAATAAATGATTGGGTCAAATTTTGAATCTATTTTTGCTACTTCAATATTTTTTTTACTATTTTCTTGAGCAATTTTTTTAAATTTTTGAAGTTTTTGTTGCTCTAATCCAAATCCTTTGATCATATAGATATTTTTTAAATTTTCTTGTGTTTGATTATTTAAATTTGAAAATTCAGATTGTGATTTTTTAAATGCATAATGTATTTTTTTACCGTAATATGCAATAATAATAGTCATAATTGGCATTGGGATTAAGGAAATAACAGTTAACTTCCAATTAATTTGAAATATCATAATTGTTAGAACTGATATACCTGTTATTACAGAGTCTGTTAATGTTAACATTCCTTCTCCTACAGTAAATACTATTCTATCTATATCATTTGTTGCTCTTGCCATCAGATCGCCAGTACGATATTTAATATAAAATTCTGAATTTTTTTTATTTAAATATGAGTATAATTTAACTCGTAGTATAATAGCTAGTTTATAAGCTGAATCAAATAGTAATATTTTCCATATATATTTTAGAATATATGTTATTATTGCTGTTAAAAAGATTGCTCCAATCCAATAAAATATTTTTTTTGTACATGTTGTATGTTGAATTGCTAGATCTACTAGTATACCAATAATTTTAGGTGGTAAAAGTTGTAAAATAGATATAATTATTAATGTAATTATAGATCCTAAATAACTTTTCCATTCTTTTAAAAAGTACCAACCAAGTTGATTAAATAATTTCACAAAAAAATTCCAAAAGTTTAATTTATAATTAAATATATTTTAATATTTTAACAGATTGTATAAATATCATAGTTATAAAATAGTATGATTTTAATTTTTAAATATTAAATATTTTAAAATTTTATTTATATTTATTTTATATTAACTGGATTATATAAAGATAAAATTAATACCTCTTCTATTTTTTTGACGGGTTTTATGTTTAAATTTTCAAAAATTTTAGGTGATATTTCTTCTAAATTTCTAATATTTTTGTGGGGAATAATTACTGTTTTAATTTTTCCTCTATTGGCAGCTAATAACTTTTCTTTTAGTCCGCCAATTGGTAACACGTTTCCGTTTAATGTAATTTCTCCTGTCATTGCAATTCTTGATTTTATAGGGTTTTTCATTAATGCGGATATAATTGCAGTACATATAGAAATCCCTGCGCTAGGTCCATCTTTTGGTGTTGCTCCTTCTGGGATATGAACATGTATATCATGTTTTTCATAAAATTTTAAATCAATTCCTAGTATTTTGCATCTTGATCGTACTACTGTTAGCGCTGTTTGAATAGATTCTTTCATTACTTTTCCTAAGGATCCTGTATATATTAATTTTCCTTTTCCAGGTATATATTCTACTTCAATTTTTAGTAAATCTCCACCTGTACTTGTCCAGGCTAATCCATTGACTTGTCCTATGTAGTTTTTATCGTTTGATTTTGTATAATTAAATCTTTTTATACCCAGATATTTTTTTAAATTGTTATTATTAATAGTAATATGTTTAATAGATTGATTAATTAATAAATTTTTTACAACTTTTCTGCAAATTTTAGCAATTTCTTTTTCTAAATTTCTTACTCCTGCTTCGCGAACGTAGTGATCAATAATAGTTTTAATCGTTTCATCTTGAATATCAATCTCTTCTTGTTTTAAAGCATTTCTTTGAATTTGTTTTGGTATTAAATATTTTTTAGCGATATTAAACTTTTCGCTTTCGGTATAACTAGAAACATTAATTATTTCCATCCTATCCAAAAGCGGGGCGGGTATATTAGTTGAATTTGCGGTAGCGATAAACATTATATTTGAGAGATCGTAATCTATTTCTAAATAGTGATCATTAAAGTTTGTATTTTGTTCCGGGTCTAGGACTTCTAGTAAAGCTGAAGTAGGATCAACTCTAGAATCATGACATATTTTATCAATTTCATCTAATAAAAATAAAGGATTATTTACTTTTGTTTTAATTATATTTTGAATAATTTTTCCTGGCATGGATCCAATATAGGTTCTTCTATGACCTCTAATTGAAGATTCATCACTAATTCCTCCTAATGCCATACGAATATATTTTCTTCCGGTAGCCTTAGCAATAGATCTTCCTAGAGATGTTTTTCCGACTCCTGGTGGTCCAATTAAACATAAGATTGGTCCTTTTATTTGATTCATTCTAGATTGTACAGCTAAATATTCTAAAATTCTTTCTTTTACTTTATGTAATCCAAAATGATCACCATTAAGAATTTCTTGAGCTTCATTAATATTTCTTTTTATTTTGCTTTTATTTTTCCAAGGTACTTGCATAACCCAGTCAATATAATTTCGTATTACAGTAGCTTCTGCTGACATAGATGGCATCATTTTTAGTTTTTTAATTTCCATCATGATTTTATTTTTAATCTTTTTTGGTAATTTTGATATATTTATTTTGTCTTGAGGAATTTCTACTTCTTCTGTTTGATTTTCAATTTCTTCAATTTCTTTTTGAATTGCTTTCATTTGTTCGTTTAAATAATATTCTTTTTGATTTTTTTCAATTTGTTTTTTTATTCGATTTTTAATATTTTGTTCGATTTTAAATAAATCTATTTCTGATTGCATAATGGTAATTAAATATTCTAATTTATTTTCAATATCTAACATTTCTAGTATTTTTTGTTTTTCCTGAATACTTAAAATAATATGTGATGCAATAATATCAGATAATATTTCTGGATTTTTTATGTTAGATATAGAATTTAATATTTTTGTTGGAATTTTATTGTTAAATTCAATATATTTCTCAAATTTTTTAATTGCTATTTTAATTAAAATATCAGTTTCTTTTTGATTTCTGATATAAGATTTTATTTCTTTTATTTTAGCTATTAAAATATCTTCTTTTTGGGTGAATTCTTGTATTTCTCCTTTATATAATCCTTTTACTAATATTTTTACTGTTTCGTTTGGTAATTTTATCATTTGAATAATTGATCCAGCTATTCCAATTGAAAATAATTCATTTGGTTTTGGTATTTCTATAGACGCTTCTTTTTGTGTAACTAAAATGATTTGTTTGTCAGTATTTATAGATTGTTCAATGGATTTTATTGATTTTTTTCTATTTACAAATAAAGGAGTGATCATATTGGGATATACTACAACATCCCTTAATGTCAATACTGGAGCGTTAATATGGTTAGTGCATTTATTATTCATACAATTCTCTTTTTAGTTTTTGGATTATTAGTACTTATAATATGATAATTATAAGCTAATTAAAATAGTTTTTTAAAGTTTATTTAAATTAAATACATTTTTGTTGAAATTTGAAATTCTTTTAAATATTATTATATTCTTTTAAAAATTTTTTGGAAATATTTTTTACATTTAATTTATTGTTTTTTGTTCATGATATATTATTATCGGTTTTTGTTTTTTTGTCACTGTATATTTAGTAATTAATACTTTTTTAACATTTTTCATTGAAGGAAGATCATACATTATATCTAATAAAATATTCTCTAATATGGTTCTTAATCCTCTAGCTCCTATATTTTTTTTTAATGTTTTTTTTGCAATTTCTTGAATAGCTTCATCCTGAAATTCAAGTTGAATATTTTCTAGTTCAAAAATTTTTTGATATTGTTTAATTAATGCATTTTTTGGGAAAGACAAGATTTTTGTTAATATTTCTTCATTTAAATTATCTAATGTCACTATAATAGGAAGACGTCCTATAAATTCTGGTATTAAACCAAAATGGATTAAATCTTTTGATTGTACTTTTTTAAGAATATTTTTTTTAGCCTGTTTTTTATCTTCTTTTTGTATTACAGCATTGAATCCCATTTCTGTTTTATTTTTTATTCTATCAAAAATAATATTTTCTAATCCTGAGAATGTTCCTCCGCATATAAATAGTATATTTTTAGTATTAACTTGTAGACATTCTTGTTGGGGATGTTTTCTTCCTCCTTGTGGAGGTACTGATGTAACTGTTCCTTCAATAATCTTTAATAATGCTTGTTGCACTCCTTCTCCAGATACATCTCGAGTAATAGATACATTGTCTGTTTTTTTTGATATTTTGTCAATTTCATCTATATATATAATTCCCATTTCTGCTAATGAAATTTTATAATTTGATTGTTGTAACAGTTTATGTATAATACTTTCTACGTCTTCTCCTACATATCCTGCTTCTGTTAGTGAAGTGGCATCTGCAATAGCAAATGGGATATTTAATAATTTTGCTAATGTTTCAGCTAATAGTGTTTTTCCGCTCCCTGTAGGTCCAATGAAGAGTATATTGCTTTTTCCTAATTCAATATTTTTAATGTTATTAGAATTAAATAAACGTTTATAATGATTATAAACTGCTACTGACAATACTTTTTTTGCAGAATGTTGTCCGATAACATAATGATCAAGTTTTTTTTTGATTTCTTTTGGGGTAGGTAAATTTTTTAAATCTTCATAGCTTTTTATATTTAATGCATCTTCTTGCAAAATATGATTACATAATTTTATGCATTCATTACATATTTTTGCAGATTTTCCAATAATAATTTTTTTTACTTCTTGTTGTTCTTTTTGGCAGAATGTACAAGTATATTTTTTATTTTCTTCTTTTTTATTATCATTACTCATATTCTATTTCCTTTATGTTAAATTATAATATTTTAAATTTAGTTTATTTTTCTGGATTTTAAGATTGAATCAATTAATCCGTATTCAATTGATTCGTTGGCGTTAAAAAACCGATCTCTTTCTGTGTCTTTTTCTATTTTTTCAATTAACTGTCCTGTATGTAAGGATAAAATTTTATTTAATTTATTCTTAGCTTTTATAATTTCCTGTGTATGAATTATAATATCTGATGCTTGTCCTTGAAATCCACCTAATGGTTGATGAATCATAATATTAGAATTTTTTAAGCAAAATCTCTTCCCCTTTTTTCCAGCACATAATAATATTGCAGCCATAGAACATGCTTGTCCAACGCATATTGTGCTTATATCTGGGCTAATAAACTGCATGGTATCATATATAGACATTCCAGCAGTAATAATTCCCCCTGGCGAATTAATATATAAAAAAATATCTTTTTTTGGATTTTCCGATTCAAGGAATAACATTTGAGCTATAATTGTATTAGACATATTTTCTTCAATACTTCCTGTAATAAAGATTATCCTTTCTTTAAGCAGACGGGAATATATATCATATACACGTTCTCCTTTTGAAGTTTTTTTAATTACCATGGGTATTAGATGCATGATTTCTGAATTTTTATTTTGATTTCTTGGATAAAACATATTTTTTCTCTGATAGTTTAATTGATTATATAATTTATAATATTATATCTGAATAAATTATTAATTAGTTTTTTTTATTTTTTTTATTAATTGTTGAAAATTACATTTTTTTTGAATAATATTAAATAATTTTAAAAATATATTTTGTAATTTATTTTGTAAAATAATATTATATACATTATTTACTATATTATGATATTGTTTTTGACTATATTGAATATTTTTAAGAGAATTTTCATTTATTTTATGAATGTAATTTTGAATTTCGGTTTTTTTTACTATAATATTGGTTTGATAGATAATTGCTTGTATTATCATAAAATGATATATTTGATCGTAAGCCTGTTTTGAAATGTCCTTCCAATATATTAATTCTAATATATTTCCTTTATTTTCAATATATTCTTTATATATACTTTTTTTTATTATATTTATTTCTTGTTCTAAAAGAATATTAGGGATTTTAATAATTTTTAATAGATTTAATTGGTTAATAATTTGATAATTAAAGTATTCATTTGATAAGCGATTTGCTTCTTTTATTAAATTTTCTTGAATGATTGAATGTATTTCATTTTTTTTTGTTTTTAATTTTAATTGAAATTTATTGGTTAAATATTCGATAAATTCTTTTTTTGAATATTTTTTAATTGCACATTCCACTTGTTTAATATTAATATTAACATGTATTTCTTTTCCTTGGAAATTTAGATCTGGATGATTTTGAGGTATTTTGATTGAAATTGAAAACTTGTCTCCCATTTTTTTATTCAAAAATTCTTTTTCTACTTTTTTTATAATTATATTTTGGCATGTAATAAATTTAAATTGTTTAATATGATAAGTGTTTTGATTATCAGATATAGAAATATCTGTAGTAATTTTATTATTTTTTTTAATACAAGATGTTGTAGTTTTCCAACATATTTCTTTTTTTCGAAATGTTTCGATTGTTTTTTCTATATCTGTTGAATCAATTTCGATTAATAATTTTTTAATATTTATATTTTTTAGTTGTTTTAAATCGATATTTGGTATGTATTGAAGATTAACAGAATAAATTAAATCAAAAGATTTTTTATATTTTTCAATATGTATTTTATTTGTTTTAAAAATATTTATTTTTTCTCTTTTTATAATTTTTTCTAAATTATCTTCCATAATTTTTTTTAATATATTTTTTTCAATTGTATTTCCGTATTTTTTTTGAATTATTTTAATAGGCACTTTATTTGTTCTAAATCCATTCATGGTAGTTTTTTTTTGAATATTAATTAATTCTTGTTTAATATTTTCTTTTATATTATTCCAAGGTATAGTAATTGTTATTTTTTTAGAAAAATCAGGTAATTCTTTTACAGAAAATTTCATTTTTTATCCTATTTTTTTTAAATAATTAAATTTATATAAGTTTTGTTTTTGAATATTTTATGTGTTATTAAAGATATTTTTTAATATTATGAAATTTTTAATAATTAAAAATTTATTTAAAATAAGACAGATAAATTTATGTATTTTATAAATTTAATAATTAATATTTTTTGATTATATATTGATTTTATTTTTTATTTTTGCATTTAATAAATTTAAAATATTTTTTTTTTTTCCATTCTTCTGGAGTGTATGTGTGCATAGAAATTGCATGAATTGTATTATTTATTTCTCTTGATAGTATTTTATATATTTCTTGATGTCTTTTTAATATTTTTTGATTTTTAAATTTATTACTTACAATAATTATTGTTAGGTGTTTTTTGTTATTTTTTATTTTGTGATATATTGTATTATCATAAATTTTAATATATTCAGGGTAAAAATGGCCTTTGATTCTTTCTAACATTTTAAAATTTTATAAGCATATTTATTATATAGGATATCAAGACATTTGTAAAATTTCAAGTTTAATATTACTTATCATTAATATAAAAGAATTGAAAATTTATAATATTAATCTTAGTATAAAATCATTTTTAAAATGATTTAAAATATATTTTGAGGTTAAAATGCTTTCCTTTATTAAAAGAAATTTTTTTAAAATTATTATATCTATATTTGGCATGTTTGTATTAAGTGGTTGTCATGATTCTATTTTTCATCCTTCTGGTCAGATATCTATTCAACAATATAAAATAATTTTTGTGTCATTTTTAATTATGATGATTATTGTTATTCCTGTAATATTAATGACAATTTTATTTGTTTATAAATATCGAGATTCTAATAAAAATAGTCCATATAGTCCTGATTGGTCGCATTCTAATAAAATTGAATTTTTTACTTGGTTCATTCCTATTTTGATTATTTGTATTTTAGGTACAATTTCTTATAAATCAACTTATGCGTTAGATCCTAAAAAATCTATTATATCTCGGAATGCTCCAATTGAAATTAATGTAGTATCATTGGATTGGAAATGGTTGTTTATATATCCTCATAAAAATATTGCAACTATTAATGAAATTGTTTTTCCTATTAATACTCCTATAATATTTCATATTACTTCAAATTCTGTTATGAGTTCTTTTTTTATTCCTTCCTTAGGGAGTCAAATTTATGCAATGCCCGGTATGAAAACTACATTAAATTTAATATCTTCTTTTCCAGAAAAATATTACGGATTTGCTTCAAATTATAATGGAATAGGCTTTTCAAATATGAAATTTTCTGTATTAGTTGTACCTAATAATCATATTTTTAATGTTTGGGTGCAAAAAATTCAAAAATCTCCTAATATTTTAAATGATATTTATCAATTTCATAACATATCTGATCAAAATATATTTTTTGGTATTCGATATTTTTCACATGTTTGTCCTCAATTATTTGATATGATAGTACATCGTTCTCTATAATATCATTATTTTATAAATGAATCATATTTTATTATTTATAAATATATAAAAACATTTTTATTAAGGAAAGTAAGATAATGTTTGGAAATTTAACTTGGGATGCTATTCCTTATAATGAACCTATTATTATGATAACTTGTATTATTGTTATTTTAATTGGTTTATTAATTGTTTTAAAAATTACTCAATTAGGAAAATGGAAATATTTATGGTCAGAATGGTGTATTTCGGTGGATCATAAAAAAATATCAGTTATGTATTTAATTTTAGCATTTATTATGTTATTTCGAGGATTTACTGATGCAATTATGATGCGTGCGCAACAAGCATTTGCTTCAATGGGTAGTTCTGGTTTTTTACCTGAAAAACATTATGATCAAATATTTACTGCTCATGGTGTAATTATGATTTTTTTTGTTGCCATGCCTTTAGTTGTTGCATTAATGAATTTAGTGATACCATTACAAATAGGAGCAAGAGATGTAGCTTTTCCATTCTTAAACAACCTAAGTTTTTGGTTAACAGCAAGTGGTGCTATGTTAATTAATATTTCTTTAGCAATTGGTGAATTTGCAAAAACCGGTTGGTTGGCTTATCCTCCTTTATCTGGTATACAGTATAGTCCTGGTGTAGGAGTTGACTACTGGATTTGGGGTTTACAAATTGCTGGTGTTGGAACGACTATGAGCGGTATTAATTTCATAGTTACCATTTTAAAAATGCGAGCTCCTGGTATGACGCTTTTTAAAATGCCAGTATTTACTTGGACTGCGTTTTGTTCAAATATATTAATTATTGCTGCTTTTCCTGTATTAGCTTTAACATTAATTTTATTAAGTTTAGATCGTTACTGTGGATTTCATTTTTTTACTAATGATCTTGGTGGAAATGCCATGATGTATGTTAATTTAATTTGGATCTGGGGTCATCCAGAAGTATATATTTTAATATTACCTGCATTTGGTGTTTTTTCTGAAGTGGTATCTACTTTTTCAAAAAAATCATTATTTGGTTATCTATCATTAATTTGGGCTACTATATCGATTACTATTTTATCTTTTATAGTATGGGTGCATCATTTTTTTACTATGGGTGCAGGAGCTAATATTAATGCATTTTTTGGAATTACTACCATGATTATTGCTATTCCAACAGGAGTAAAAATATTTAATTGGTTATTTACAATGTATCAAGGCCGTGTTCGTATGCATTCCGCAATGTTATGGACTATTGGATTTTTAATAACATTTACTGTTGGCGGAATGGCTGGAGTATTATTATCTATACCTGCCATAGATTTTATTTTACATAATAGTGTATTTTTAGTAGCTCATTTTCATAATGTAATTATTGGGGGTGTTGTATTTGGTTGTTTTGCAGGAATTACATATTGGTTTCCAAAAATTTTTGGTTTTAAGCTGAATGAGCGATGGGGAAAATATTCTTTTTATTTATGGATAATTGGTTTTTTTATGGCGTTTATGCCATTATATTATTTAGGATTAATGGGGATGACTCGTCGTATTAGTCAAAATATTGATAGAAAATTTCATACTATGTTAGTTATTTCAGCTATTGGTGCAATATTTGTTTTATTTGGTATTATTTGTCAAATTATTCAATTATTTATATCTATTAGGGATAGAGAATTAAATCGTGATTATACTGGTGATCCTTGGGATGCAAGGACTCTTGAATGGTCTATTTCCTCTCCGCCACCGTTTTATAATTTTGCAATTATTCCTATAGTTTCTAGTATAGATGATTTTTGGTATCAAAAAAAGAAAGGTATTTTTTATAAAAAGGATATTTCTTATAGTGATATTATATTACCTAAAAATACTTCTTTAGGATTTATATTAGGATTTCTTTCTTTAATGTTTGGATTTGCAATGGTTTGGCATATTTGGTGGATTTGTATTATTTCTGTTTTAAGTGTTTTTGTTGCAGTTTTAAGATATAGCATGTCTGATGATCATTATATTATTTCTTATTTGGAGGTTAAAAAAATAGAAAATCAATATTTAAATAATAAAAGGAAATTTTATGATTCCAAGAAAAAATAATTATAGAAAACATAAAAATATTGGCAATATTTTTGATTTATCAACGGATAAAAAGCTTTTTGGTTTATGGATTTACTTAATGAGTGATTGTATATTTTTTGCTACTATTTTTGCTGTTTATGCAATTATGTTTAATAGTATGGAAATACATTTAAATTTCTTTAATTTAAAATTTGTTTTTTGTGAAACTACTTTATTATTGTTGAGTGCATTAAC
The DNA here is from genome assembly GCF_964059135.1 of Buchnera aphidicola (Symydobius americanus). Taxonomy (NCBI): domain Bacteria; kingdom Pseudomonadati; phylum Pseudomonadota; class Gammaproteobacteria; order Enterobacterales; family Erwiniaceae; genus Buchnera; species Buchnera aphidicola. Next base: position 359,632 of record NZ_OZ060393.1, on the reverse strand, counting down.
TTATGGTATGTTTTCGATTAGTATAGAATATAAAAAAATACTATTTGTTTATTTATTTTTTTTGATAACTTTTTTTTTAGGTTTTTCTTTTTTATATATGGAGTTTTATGAATTTTATAATTTAATTAAAAAAGGTTTTTCACCTCAATCAAATGGTTTTTTGTCTGCTTTTTTTACTCTAATTGGTATACATGGTTTTCATGTTTTAATAGGTTTATTTTGGATGTTTGGAATTATTTTTCAAATTTTTCAATCAGGTTTAACTTTAAAATCTTATGTTCGTGCATTATGCTTGGGATTGTTTTGGCATTTTTTAGATATTATTTGGATTTGTGTTTTTACAATAGTTTATTTAATTGGAAGTATAAAATAATGAGTAATATAAATCAACAAAATTTGTTGAATAAGAGAATTTACTCTTACATAATTGGCTTTTTCATTTCGTTTTTTTTTACTGTCATTCCATTCTGTATTGCCATGAAAAAAAAATATTTTAAATTGAATTTTTTAATTTTTATATTTCTTATATGTGCTGTTTTTCAAATTTTTATTCATTTAAAATATTTTTTACATCTAAATTTTTCTAAAAAATATACTTGGATTATTGTATCTTTAATTTTTTCTTTAATAGTAATATTTATTATTATTTTTGGTTCAATTTGGATTATGTGGAATTTAAATCATCATTTAATGAGTTAAAATTATAAAGTGATTAAATATTATTTAGAATTAATTAAACCTAGAATTATTTTTGCTAATCTTATATCAGTAATTGGTGGGATGTTTTTTTGTTCCATACATTATACTAATAGTTTTAAATTTATTTTTGTTTTGTTTGCTACTATTTGTATTATTGGATCCGCGTGTGTTTTTAATAATATTATTGATATGGATATTGATTGTAAAATGGCTCGTACTAAACACAGAGTTTTAGTACAGTCATTATTACCGTTATTTCATGTAAAAATATATGGAATATTTTTATTTCTTTTAGGATGTTTTTTGTTTTTGTTATTAGTAAATTTTTTAACTTTTTTATTGTCTTTATTTGGTTTTTTTATTTATGTTATTTTGTATAGTTTATATCTCAAGAGAAATTCGGAATATTCTGTAATATTTGGTGGTTTATCTGGTGCTATTCCATTTATGATTGGATATTGTTCGATAACAAATTATGTAGATTTTAAATCAATTATATTATTTATTATGTTTGTTTTGTGGCAAGTTCCACATTCTTATTCGATTTTTATATTTCGCATTGAAGATTATAAATCATCTTGCTTACCAGTAATTTCTATTATAAAAGGTATATCAAGAACAATAAAAGAAATTATTTTTTATATACTTTGTTTTGAAATATTGGTTACTTTATTATATTTTTTTAAATATATTAATTTAATGGGATTAATAATATTATCTATTTTAAATATATTTTGGTTTTTAACTTCTGTAAGATGTTATATTTCTGATAGTCTTTATTATGCTCGTATATCATTTTATTTTTCTTTATGTGTTATTGTAGGTTTAAATATGGTATTAATTTTTTGTTCAGTCTGATTGTTTTACCGTTTTTATATTATGTGATATTTTATAAACATATTTTAGATTTTGGTAATCCAGCAATTTTATTTGCTTGTTTAGATATTCCTTTTGGAAATAGTGATAACAGATATTTGCTATTACTTTTTTCTTTTCCAAGTTTTTCTTGAATGATTTTTAATAAAACTCTGTTTGGTGCAATAATTTGAAATTGAAGATAAAAATCTCTAATTAAGTTTATAATTTCCCAATGTTGTTTAGTCATATTTATAGACTCTTGTTTTGCAATTTTATTTGCTATGATATTATTCCACATTTTGTTGGTTGTATAATTTATTTTTTTTTGCATGTTATAAGTGATTTTATTATTTATTTTTCATGAATATAATAAATTAAAATAAAATTAATATGAATGATTATAAAATGAATCGAAATGAAATTAATCTTACTATAGGGATGTGCATAATTTTCATTTTGAGAATGATTGGTATGTTTATGGTAATCCCGGCCATAAATACAACTGGTATTTTTATAGAACATGAAAATAAATTTTTAATCGGTTGTGCTGTTGGCATTTATGGTTTAATGCAGGTTATTTTTCAAATTCCATTTGGATTACTTTCAGAGAAAATTGGATATAAAAAAACTATTTTAATAGGTTTGTTGATTTTTTTAATAGGAAGTATAGTTTCTTCTTGTAGTACATCAATATATATTTTTATCATAGGTAGAGGATTACAGGGTATTTCTGCTATTTCTTCGGTATCTATTGCTTTTCTTGCAAGTGGTATTCGTGAACAAAATTATACAAAATCTATTGCTTGTGTAGGTGCAAGTTTTGGTATTTCTTTTTTAATTTCGATTTTATTTAGTCCTGTAATTATTCCTTTTTTAGGATTAAGGGGTTTATTTCAAATAATTGTAGTTTTATCGATTCTATCAATATTGATTATTATATATTATGTTTTTCCTTATTATATTTCGCATGTTCCTCGCCTTGCCTCTTACAATTCAAAAAGTATATTAAATGTATTGTTCTCTTATGATATTTTTGCTTATATTTTAAGTATATTTTTTTTACATATTTTGTTAACATTAAATTTTATTATTATTCCTAAAAAAATAGAATTTTTTGGTTACCTTTTTTGTCAGCATTGGAAGATTTATTTAATAGTAATTATCATTTCTTTAATATTTTCTATTCCAATAATTTTATATTCTGAAGTACAATGTTATATAAAATTTTTAATGAATATATTTATTGTATTATTTATTATATCAGATAGTTTTTTTTATTTTTTTGAAAAAGATTTTTTAATATTTTTTATAGGAATGCAATTGTTCTTCATTTCTTTTATTTTATGTGAATCATTTTTACCTTCTCTTTTAATAAAAATACTTCCAATAGAATATAAAAGCATTATCATGAGTTTTTATTCTACTAGTCAATTTTTAGGTATTGCTTTTGGTGGAATATTAGGTGGTTTTTTTTATAAGATTTTTAATTTGAGCGCAGTTTGTTTATTTGGAATATTTACTGCTATTATTTGGTTATTGATATTTATTTTTATTTCTCCTCCAATTTATATTGTTAGCTTTTCTATAAACATGAATAATAATTTTATTTATAGTACTGAGATTCAAAAAAAAATTCACTTACTTCCTGGTATACTTTTTGTACAATATAATTATGAACTCAATACTTTAAGTTTTAAAATTGATAGTAAAAAAATTAATAGAAAAAAGGTAAAAGATTTTCTTAAAAATAATTTTTAAAATTTTTTGATTTTATTTACTCGTATGTTTTTTGCTCCTTTATCTAAAATACTATTAATAAATTTATGACTGTCTCTTGATCCAAATATTTTGGCTAATTCAATTCCTTCATTAATGGATACTTTGTATGGAATATCGAATCTGTTTAATAATTCGTAAAAAGCAATTCTAAGTATTGCTTTTTCGATTTGACCTAATCTTGAAAATTTTTGTTCTAAGTTGTTTTGAATTAATTCATCTAGAATTTTATAATGTATAATAATATTTGTAATTAATTCATTAAAATATGTTAGATCTATATTTTTTTTGTAAAAAATTTTCTTATATTGTTTAATAATCTCTATTGTAGAATTTTTGGATAATTCCCAAGAGTAAATTGCTTGCATAGCATATTTTCTTGCATTTTTTCTTGCTTCCTGTTTCATGTATTTTCCTATGTAAAATATTTTTGATTATTTTATTTGATTGTATTTTATTGATTTTTGATATATGGTTTTAAAATTATTTTAATATCAGGACCAATACGTTTAATTTTTTCTAATCGAAAATTCGGTACATTTTTTAAATTAGTAATTTTATTTGTAATAAATGATGGTTTTCCTGTATCTCCTAGCATTTTTGTTGCTATATAAAAGATTATTTCGTCTGCTATACCCAGGTTTAATATTTTACTGAAGAATATTGATCCGGATTCAATCCATATTGTATTAATTTCTTTTTTTCCTAACATGTAAAATAGTTTAATTAAATTAATTTTTTTTTTATAGGATGGAATTAATATTTGTTGAACGTGATTCGGCCAAGTTTCATTATCTTTTTTTAATCGTATTAACCATATTTTTTCTGTTTGTTTAATTAAATTATGATATGGTTTAACTCGATTTTGACTATCTACAATAATTCTAATTGGTTGTTTGATTTTATCATTATTTTTTATTTTATATCTTGCCGTTAATAGTGGATTATCTGTTAAAATAGTATTGCTTGTACTAATTATTGCTGAACTTTTCGACCGAAATTTATGAACATCTTTTCTTGCATGATTTGAAGTAATCCATTTGCTTTCACCATTTTTCATAGCAGTTCTACCATCTATTGAAATAGCTAATTTCAATTGAATCCATGGTAGTCCAGTTTTCATTCGTTTTAAGAAACCTCTATTTATGTATTCTGACTGTTTTTTTAAGATTCCTGTAGTTATTAAAATACCTGATTTTTTTAAAAATTTTACTCCTTTTCCGGATACTTTAGGGTTAGGATCCATTGAAGATATTACAACTCTTTTAATTCCAGATTTTACAATAGCTTGACAACAGGGCGGGGTTTTTCCGAAGTGATTACATGGTTCAAGTGATACATATGCTGTTCCATTTTTTGCTAGTTTTCCAGCCATATTAATAGCATTTACTTCTGCATGATTTGTTCCATATTTTTCGTGCCATCCTATGCCGACTATTTTTTTTTTTTTTACAATTACACATCCAACATTTGGATTTGGATCTGTTGTATATTCTCCTTTTTTTGATAATTTAATTGCTTTTTTCATATAAAATATATCTTTTTGTTTTATCTTATTTTGATTTTTTAGTATTTTTTTCATATGTATTTTTTAAAATATATTTATTGTATATATTTAATTGTTTAAAGTTTGATGAATTTATGCATTTTTTTTAATTTAGTTAAAATGTTTATAGTATTTTAAGTACATTAATTGTCTCTAGAAGAGATAATGCTGCTTCATTTCCTTTATTTCCAAATTTGTTTCCTGCTCTATTTATTGCTTGTTCGATAGTATTAGTTATTAATATCCCAAGTGTAATAGGTATATTGTGATTTATACTAATTTCTGATATTTTAGTACTAACTATTCCTGAAAGTATTTCAAAATGCATAGTTTCTCCTTTAATAATTGTTCCTAATGTTATTATTCCATCATATTTTTTCAAACTTGCAATTTTATTTGCAATAATTGGTATTTCATATGCCCCAGGTATCTTAATAACAGTAATGTTGTTATAATGTATATTTCCTATTCTATTTAAAGTATCTACAGCTCCTCTTAATAAATTTTCATTAATAAATTCATTAAATCTTGATATTATAATTGCTATTTTAGATGTTTCAGATGTAACCTTTCCTTGAATAATTGATATGTTTTGTTGTTCAAGATGATTATTTTTTATATTCATTATTTTCTCTTAAAAAAAAATATTTTAATTGTTGATATTTATTTTTATATCATGTATAATTTATAAATAGTCGCGGGATGGAGCAGTTTGGTAGCTCGTCGGGCTCATAACCCGAAGGTCGTTGGTTCAAATCCAGCTCCCGCAACCATTTTTTTTATATTCAATTTATTTATCCCTTATTAAATCTTTTATCCCACTAAATCTTATATTTTCGTTTTTCAAGGTTTTTTTTAAGATATTTTTATCCGAGAATATTGTAATTTTTTTTTTAGATCTTGTTATTGCAGTATATATTAGTTCTTTGTTTAATATATCTTTAAATATTTTTGGTAAAATAATAATAATATTTTTAAATTCTGATCCTTGTGATTTATGTATTGTTATACTCCATGGAATTTCATATTCTTTTTGATCTAGTAAGTAAATGGGTATTTTTTTTAATTTGTTCTTTTTATGTAAGAAAAAAAATTCTAGTTGGTTTTTTTGATTATACATAGTAATTCCAATATCCCCATTAAATAAATTTAAATATTTATTATTTTTTTGGATCATAATTGGTCTTCCATGATACCAAAAATCATTATTTATCCAATATTTCTTAATTTTATATTTTATAATTATATTATTTTCAATATTTTGATTAATTTCATTTGTAGAAAATGCTCCATTATGTATTGCACATAATACTTGATATTTATTAAATAATTGAATTATTTTTTCTTTGGAGTATTCAGTATTTAATTTATTTAAATATTTTGAATACATCAGTATGATATACTGTATCATATTTTTATATTTTTTATCCGTATTTATATTATAATAATTTATATTATAAAATTTACCATTTATAATTTTGTTTATTATATTATTATCATTTTTTAATATAGAATTAGAAAGTTTTTTAATATAATTGTTTTTTTTAAATCTATATGTTTTTTTTAAAATATAGATACAATCGGTAATATTTGTAATAAAATTATTATTTATTTTTATTTTACAATCTGTAATTTTTTCAAGTAAATTTTTTGTTTTTTCAGTGTATGTATTTTTTGCATAATAACAAATATCTTTCAAGATTGATCCATTTTCTATTGAAGATAATTGATTTATATCTCCTAAAAATATAATTTCTGTATAATTAGGTAATGCGTCAATTAATTTATTCATGGTAAATAAATCAATCATAGATGTTTCATCTATAATTAATATGTCTACTAATATTTTATTATTAGTATTAAAATAATTGTGTTTGGAATTATATTTTATACCAATCAAATTATGCAATGTTATAGCTTTAATATTTCTATAGTTTATATTTTTTTTAAGTGTTTCATTAATTCTGCATGTTGCTTTTCCTGTATACGCAGCTATTTTAATGTTTAAAATATTTTTATCTAAATTTATTATAATATCTAGTATTTTTTTTATGATGGTAGTTTTCCCGGTTCCAGGTCCTCCTATGATAAAAGTAATTTTTTTTATCATTGCTAATGCAATAGCTTTTTTTTGTTGATTTTCGGTAATTTGAAATAGTATATTTTTTATTTCATTAGTATATTTTAAGAAATATTTTGATTGAATATTATTTTTTTTAATAAAATTAACTATTTTTTTTTCAATTTTCCAGATTTTATTTAAGTATATTTTGTTTTTATAAATTATTAATGGTGTATCATATTTTTCATGACTAATATTTTTATCTTTTAGTAGTTCTTGTTTCCAGTTTTTTATGTTATTAATTTTATTTAATATTTTTTTAATTAATATTATTTCTTTTTTTGGAAAAAAATTTTTTTTTTCAAATATTGATATTGGTAAACAGGAATTTCCCATATAACTTGCATAACTTAAACATGCACTTACTAACATAGTTAGATTATTTTTTTTTTGAGATATTAAATATCCGAATTCTAAATCAAATAATCTGATTAAAGATTTTTTAACAGCAATTTGTAATAATTTTATCATTTGATATTAATTTAATTAAATAAATTATCCAGTTCTGTAATAAAAGATATGTTTGGTTGATGAAAAAAAACACCAGAATTTTTAGATTTTTTTTCCATACCACGTAAAAATATATAAAATATACCACCAAAATGTTTAATGAATGAATATTTTTTAATTTTTATTTTTAAATATCGGTGTAATGCTAAAGAATACAATTGATATTGTAAATCATAATTATTTTTTAGTATTTCATGTTTTATATTTTTTATTGTATAAAAACTATTATCTTCTCCTAACCAGTTTGATTTGTAATCCATTAGATAATATTTTTTTTTCCAATAGAATATTAAATCAATTGTACCGTGTAACATACCTTTAATGTTTTTGAAATTTATTGAGTGATTTAAATTAATATTATTATTGTAATTCTTAAGGATTGTTTGTATTTTTTTGCTACTAATTCCTGTTTTTATGGGTATATAAAATTTTACTTCTTTGATGCATTTATTGGGATTAATTTTTGATAACTTTAGTGATTCATTATTTAGTGTTTTATGTACAATATCTTCATACCAATTATTTAATATTTTAAACCATTTTTTTGATATTTTTTCTTTTTTTAATGTTTTTAATAACCATATTACATTTATTTGTTTTTGAAATTCAGTATTTTTTAATATTTTATGTAAAAAAATTCCAGTTTTTTTTCCTCTAGGAAATTTATGAATATTATTAGAGGAATTTTTATATTTGTTTAAGTAAGATTTTGTATAATATTTTATATCACTAGATAATGATTGTTTATTTTTGTATTTTTTTTTTATTTTTGAGAAACTTGTATTTTCTCCATAATAAAGTTTTTGTTTTATATATTTTGTTGTTATATTAGGCGATTTCTGTATTATTTTTTTTTTATCTTCATTAATATCTATATAAGATTCATCAATTTCTGTATTTGTTTCGATTTCTATAATGTTTTTTTGACTGATATTTTTTAATTCTTCCTTAAATTGAAAGAAATTTTTTTTTTCTCCACATTGTATAATATATTTTAATGGAATATTTTCTATTTTTTTATTTATTGTATCTTTTTTATTTAAATAACTTATACCTATACTACAATGTATCATTGCGCGAGTACATGCAACATATAGTAATCTAATTTCTTCAGATAATGTTAAAGTATTGTTTTGATTATGTTTAATCGCATTTATTCCAAATGGAATCCATATAATTGGATACTCTAATCCTTTTGATTTATGAATTGAAAGAATATGAATGTTTTTTTGATCATTTAATATATTAATTGTATTTTTTGGGTTGATGGATTTTATATGAGATATTTTATTTTCAAACCAAATTATTAATTCTGAATAATAATAATAGCATTCAAATTTTTCATGTAATAATTTTCCTATATGTATCATGTTATTAACTTTAATATTATCAGTTTTTTCTTGTTTTTTAATATATTCTGATGCAAGTAATTGAATTAAATTTAAAATTCCAAATGTATTTAATATTTTATAATAGTTTTGAAATTCTTTTATAATATATGAAAATTTTTTATAATCTTTATCTAAATAAAAAATTTCATTAAATGTTTTTTTAATTATATTGCTGAAACAAGCGCGTTTTAAGTAATTTATATTTTTTACATTTAAAATAGCCTTTAATATCCATAATATTTCATTTGCTTCTTTACTTTGAAAAATATTTTTTTTTTCAGATAGATATATATTTGATATATTTAAATTATTTAGTTCATTTATGATAATTTGTGATTCTATTTTATTACGTACTAGTATTGCAATGTGTTTTTTTTTTAATGTTTTTATATTATGATTTATTTTAATACAAGCATTATTTTTTTTTGCTTCTTTTAACCAGTATAAAATATTTTTAGCGCATATTTTTGCAATCCATTCTCTATATTCTTGAAGAGATTGTTTTTTTTTATGACATATTATTTTAAAAGCAGGATATTGAATTTTATTAATTATAAATTTTATATTTTTGTTTTTTTTAGGAGAATGTGTTGGAATAAATTGAATTTTTTTTAAAATAAATGGATACTTAAATCGATTAAATAAAATATTGATTCCTTCATTTATTTCAAAAGATGATCGCCAATTGGTATTTAAAATATAATGTTGATAGATTTTTGATTGTATTTTTAGGTAATTTAAAATATTTGCTCCGCGAAATTCATAAATAGATTGTTTGGGGTCGCCAATTAATATTAATGCATTTCTTTTTTCTTCATAAATTGTTTTAAATATATTAAATTGTTTTTGGTTAGTATCTTGAAATTCATCTATAAATGCTATTGGGTATTTTTTTTGGAGTGTTTTTTTTAAGTCATTTTTTTTAATATATGCATTAGTTTTATTTAATAAATCTTCAAAATCAGATATGCGATTTATTTTTTTTATATGATTAAATATTTTAAATATTTTTGAAATAGCGTGATTTATTATTAATTGGTTAATTTTTGATAAATTATTAAATAATAATTCAATTTTTTTTAAAAATATATTTTGATGTTTTTTTTTATCTTTTATGTATTTTATTATTTTTTTATTTTTAAAATATTTTAATTCATTTGGAATATTATATTTTTTTATATCATTATTTATACTAGCCCATTTTGATATTTTTTTTATCCAATTTGAAATATTTTTTGTATTGTATATTTTTTTATTATCTGTATTTTTATTAATAAAATTTAGAATGTATTTTTTTTGTTTTTTCCAGTTTTTCTTAATTGTATTTAATAGGATATCAAATTTTTTATAGTATTGATGTATTTTTTCAAAATTTTCAAATTTTATAGTTACTTTTTTTTCTTGATATTTTTTAACCCAGGGGATTATTTTGAATATTAAATTTTCTGGTGTATACCAATGAGTATATATTATATATGTTATACCTGTTGGGAGAGAATAATAATATTTTCTCCAGTATTGAATTGCGGATTTTAAATATATTTCTTGTTGATTTTTTATAACATGTTTTTGACATTCTATTTTTGAATCAAATGTATTGAAATTCAATATTTTAAAAAAAAATGCATCTATAGTATATATGCAGGATTGATTGAAATTATTTTCTGCGATTTGTAATTTGATATAAGTTTTTTTAAAGTCTTTTATTTCATTAAAAATTATTTTTAATACAGAATGTTTATGAATTTCTTTTTTAAGACACGATTTTTTTAAATCATAAATGTAATTTTTAATTCGTTTAAATAATTCTTTTTGTGCTAATTTAGTAAATGTCACTACTAAAATATTATTTATGGGGTATCTCTTAGTATTTATTCCTATTAATATTCTTAAATATAATAAACATATTGTTAATGTTTTTCCGGTTCCTGCTGAAGCTTCAATTAAACAAATATTTTTGATAGGAGTATTGATTACATCAAACAGTTTTTTGATTATTTTGTTCATTTAAAATACTTGATTTGTGATTTTTTATAATTTTTAAATTTTTTAATAAATTTTTTAAAATGTACTAATGATTTTTTTATTTAATATAGGTAGCATCCATTTTTTACATGTTTTTTTAATTATTTGAATATATTTTTCATTTAAAGTTGGTATAATTTTTTGAATATAAGGGTTATTTTTTTCTCCATGTTTTTCGGTTTTTCCGTTCCAAGTATTTAATAGTTTTTTATTTGCAACTTCCATGGTTTTAATAGGATTTTTTTGAATGTTTGTTTTTTGACCGTATATTGTCTCTACCCATATTATACCAGATTTTATTAATGGTATTGGACGAATTAATCCAGATAAATATCCTTCAATATAATAGTTTAAGTGAATATAAGCTAAAGCTGGATTAATTGTTTTAAATTTCCATTGGATATTAGGGTATCCTAAGATGATACTGTTTTTTTTTCCTCCTAATATACAATATATTAAATGTTCAATCCAGATTTGTAGAGCATCATAAAAATATAGTTTTCTTACTTTCCATCTGATTATTCTATCTGTGTTAATAAGAGATAGGTTTCCGAATATATTAATATTATTAATATTGATTTTAAAAGTATGAACATTTTTTGTTTGATATATGGTTGATAGTTTTTTATATATTAATTCTATTTGTTCTTTTTGTTTTTCCCATACTAATATATCAAAATTTTCATTTGGTAAGTTCCCCCTTTTTTTATATAATTCAAAATCGAATTTAGTATTTTTGTTATTTATTAAGGATTTAATAATATCTTTTTTAATTTTATAAGCATCTACATTTTTTAAATGGAATGTTTCATAATTTTTTGTATCTAATGTATCATATCTTTTTATATTTTTAATTTTTAATTGTTGATGAAAAAAAAAAATAATTGGGTTTTTCCAAAAATATAAAATTTTTTGAAAATTAATTGATTTTGTTTCTTGATTTTTTTTTAATAATATTATTTTTGTTTTTAAATTTATTATATTTTGATATTTTATTTGATTTTTTTTCTGTACGGGTTTTAAATTATTTTTTGTGTGATCATGAATTATATTATTTAAAATATTTTTATTGATATTTTTATATATTTTATTATTTATTTTAAATGTTTTTTGAATGTATGTGATTAGCTCATCAATTATTTTTGAATATCTTATTTCGTTTAAATGATAATTTGTATCGTGATTATAGCTAATATATATATTTTTTTTTGCCGCATTAATAATATGTAAAAATATGTAACGATTTTTATATGTATTATTTGAATATTTGTATTTTTGATTTTTTATTAATAAATTAAAATCGGTTTGTGATTCTTCTTCTAAATCTATATTGTTATTCATTCCTAATATATAAAAAATTTTATAAGGAATAGTATGTACAGATTGTATTGGACAAAATGATAATTTTCCAATTTTTATGGATTTTGTTTTGGAATGATTTTTAATATTTTTTTTGAGTTTTTCAAATAGTGGTTCTATTTTAATTTTTTTTTGGTATTTGCTTTTAATTCCGATTGAAATTATTTTTTTCCATACATGTTGAATATTTTTTAGTTCTTTTTTTAATATACTTTTTTTATCAATAAATGTTTTAATTAATTTTTTACATATTGGAAGCCATGATTTTAATTTTTTAGGGTAAGATAATTTTATTTTCCATTTATATAAAGTGAATATAAATTTCATAAATTTATTGACTAAATTTGTGTATAAAATTCCATCATGACTGTAAGGGATAATATTATTCCAAATTTGGTTTTCATTTTCTAAAGATGATCCTAAAATCATTCTATTTATTCCAAATTTCCAAGTATTTATATCATTGTTTATGGATGAAATTTTTATTTTATGTTTTATATTAAATCCCCATTTAATATTAAGTTGTTTTGTCCATTTTTTTAAAATTAATATTTCATCTTCAGAAATTAAAAATTTATTAGAAATTTCTACATAATTTAATATTATAAATATATTTTTGTTTTCAAAATCATTATTTTGTAATTCAAATAGATTTTTTAGAATTTTTAATGCAATTTTTGTTTTTTTATTTAATTTATTACATATAACGTATGGTATTTTATATTGTTGATTTGGGGATTCAAAAATTGTTTTTATAAATGGGTAATATGTATTCAGGTTATATGATGTAATTATAATATCATGAATCATAATATTTTTTTTGGTATTTAGTATATTTACAATGTTTTTATATAATATTTCGATTTCATGGTAAATTGTTTTACAAGCATGGATAGAAATAGATGTATCTTTTGTTTTTAATATAATTTTATTTTTTATATGTTTTTGATTTATATTATTTATGTGTTTTTTTAAATATAATAGAATATTTTTTTTTTTTTTTTGATTAATTGATGTAATGTACTTTCCATGTTGATTAAGAAGTGTTAGTAAGGATTCATATCCATTTTTTCCAAAAGAATATAATAAAGATTGAAATGTATGGGATATTTTTTTACAGATATTTAAATAATTTTCGATACTTTTTTTAGTTTTATTTTTTTTATCTGGAGTGATATGTTTTAGAAAAAAGTTTTTAGATGGTATTGTCATAAAAATGTATATATTAAAATTTTTGCTCATTAATTTTAAGATTTCAAATTCATTTTGATTAATTTTGAAATCGTTAAAGAAAAAAATATTTTTTGAAAAATTTTTATATTTTTTATCATATATTTGATTTTTATTTTTTGATAAAATTTCGATTATTTGATATTGATTAATGATAATGCCTGATTGTTTATGTTCTATGTTTTGTAAGCAATTTTCCCAAAGTGTAATTTGCCATTTTTGTTTATCAAAAAAATTTTTTTTTTATTTTTTTTTAGATCGTGATTCCAATTAGGTTGGTAATATGAGTATTGATTAAATAACTTAGCCATGTATGTGGAGAATATCATTTTTTTTGTTTGATTATCTTTTTTTTTTATAAAGTATGAGATATTCTTATATTCGGCAATGTTCATAATTTCCCAAGTTAAATAATATGAAAAATTATCATATTTATATGATTTATCTTTTTTGTTATAATTTAATATTTTTAAAATAAAATTTTTGAATGTAAAAAATTCTACATTAGCTAGAATACCATTTTTTTTTGCTATTCTGTATTTAATCCATTCTTGTAATTGGTTATTTTGAACAATAAAATTTTCTTTTATAAAAGCATTATTTGATGAATATTTTTTAATAATATCACATGTTTTGTCTATTAATAAATTAGTATTATTTGATTGATATATTTTTAACATAATCTGTTTGATTTAAAGTAGGTAATGTATTAAATTATATAATTAATAATTATATGTTTATGAAATTTCAATTTTTTGATGTTTGTTTTTAATATACATTTGTAATTGTGGATAAGGCGGATCAATTTTATTTTTATCAAGTGCTTTTTTAAAATTAGACATTAAATCCCAATATACTGCGTTTAGATCATTAGTATAACTCCAACATCTTACTATAAAATTCATAGATGAAGGGGCGAGTTCACTTAATCCTACTACAATATCTTTATCTTTTAATACCCTCGGTTCTTTAGAAATGACTTGTTTTAATGTATTAATCACTAAATCAATATTAGTATTGTAAGATACGTTAATCATAAATTCGTTTCTTCTTGCTGGTTCTCTAGAATAGTTGATAATATTATCGGATGTAATTTTATTGTTAGGTATAATGACTATTTTACCATCTAATGTACGCAATGTTGTATAAAAAATATGTACATTTAATACCGTACCTGCAACATTTTTAACTACTATATATTCTCCATTTTTTAATGGACTTAAAACTACTAATAGTATTCCGGCTGCAAAATTTGAAAGTGCTCCTTGTAAGGCTAGTCCAGCTGCCATACCAGCTGCTCCTAATATTGCAATCACGGATGTAGTTTGTACTCCAATCCTTCCTAAAGCAATTACTATGGTTAATGTAATCACTACATATTTCGATAAAGCCGTAAGAAAATCGCAAATTGTAATGTCTACATTTCGAGATATCAGGATTTTATTTAGGCCATTGGATAAAATTTTTGATGTAAATGAACCAATTACAATAATTATAATTGCCATAGTTGCGTTAATAAAGTAGTTAAATACTAATTCTTGATGTTGTATTGCCCACAATATAAAATATTTTATATTATTCATAAAATTAAATCTTTCCATTTTTATTCCTAATGTATTTATGTTAGTGAATTATATTTTTTATTTAAATTAAATTATAAGAGTTAAGTTCTTTAAAGATTTTTTCTAATTTTTTTTCAATAGAATTTTGTGATGATTTTATCCAGCTTCTTGGGTCATAGTATTTTTTATTTGGTTGATTTATTCCTTGTGGGTTACCTAGTTGGCTTTTTAAGTATAGTTTATTTTTTTGATAATATTTTAAAATACCATTCCATGATGCCCATTGTATATCTGTATCTACATTCATTTTGATTACGCCATATTTAATAGCTTTTTTTATATCTGATGAATCCGATCCAGATCCTCCATGAAATACGAAATTAATAGGATTAATAGCATATAAATTGTGTTTTTTTGAAACATATTTTTGTGATTCTTTTAAAATATTTGGTTTTAAAGAAATATTACCTGGTTGATAAACTCCGTGTACATTTCCAAAAGAAGCCGCAATAGTAAAGTTTGGACTAATTTTAATTAATTTTTCATATGCATAATTTACTTCCTTAGGACTTGTATATAATAAAGATGAATCTATATTTTCATTATTTATTCCATCTTCTTCTCCTCCTGTACATCCTAATTCTATTTCAAGAAACATATTAATTTGTTTCATTTTATGTAAATAATTTTCACAAGTTTTTATATTATTTGTTATATTTTCTTTAGATAAATCAATCATATGTGATGAAAAAATAGGGTATCCATGTTTTTTGAAATTCTTTTCTCCCAATTTTAACAAACCATTTATCCACGGAAGAATTTCTCTATGACAATGGTCTGTATGTAAAATTACAGGTATTTTATAATATTTAGCCATTAAATGTATATGATTTGCTCCTGATAGTGCTCCTAATATTGCCTGTTTATGATTTGAAATATCTTGTATTTTTGTTCCAGACATAAATAAAGAACCTCCGTAAGAAAATTGAATAATTACAGGAGATTTCATTTTAGAAGCAGTTTTTAAAACAATATTAATTGTGTCAATGTTAGCACAATTGATGGCTGGTATTGCGAATTGTTTATATTTTGCAAATTGTAATAATTTTTGAATATCTTTTCCGAAGATTACACCCGTTTTAATATCATTTAAATTTTTATACATTTTTATTCCTTGAATTAATTCATGATTGTTAAATATATATTTTATTATATAAGTATTTTTAATATTATTTTAAATTTTCAATAGTTTTTTTGACTGCTTCTAACATGGATATTGTTGGTAGTTTTTGACCTTCCACGAATTGTAGAAAAGCAGCTCCACCTGTAGAAATATAAGATATTTGATCTTGAATATTTAGCATATCAATTACGGATAATGTTTCTCCACCACCTGCAATAGAAAATGCATCACTTTGAGCAATACTTTTTGCTAATCTTTCTGTTCCTATTCGGAATTTAGGGAATTCAAATACTCCTAATGGTCCATTCCAAAGAATGGTTTTTGCTTTTTTTATAATATTTTCTATATTAGACATACTTTTATCACCTAAATCCATAATTTCTTCTTCTTCTTGAATTTCAAATGGTTTTTTTACAATTGCATTTGATAGTTTTGAAAATTCTGTTCCTACTCTAGAATCTACTGGTATTAGAATATTATATTTATCTCTGATTTTTTTTGCTGTGTTAATAAATTCTTTTTCGTGTAAAGATTTTCCAATATTGTAATCAATAGCTAGAAAAGTATTAGCTATACCTCCTCCCACTATTACAGTATCTGCTATTTTTGATAGGGATTGTAGTAATTGAAATTTTGTTGATATTTTTGATCCGCCTACAATAGCAATCATTGGTCTATTCGGATTTTTTAATGCTGTACGTAACGCTTTTATTTCTGATACGAATAATGGTCCAGCGCATGCTATTTTAGCAAACATACCCACTCCAAATGTAGAAGATTCTTTTCTGTGCGCACTACCAAAAGCATCCATAACAAATACATCACATAAAGATGCATATTGTTTAGATAAATGAATATCATTGTTTTTTTCTCCTGCATTAAATCTAACATTTTCTAAAACTAGTAAATCTCCAGGATTCATACATATTTTTTTTAACTTTTCTGAAAAGTAAATATTAGTATTAATAAATACTTTTTTTAAATATTCTACAATGGGTAATAAGGAAAATATTTTTTGATATTGTCCTTCTTTAGGTCTTCCTAAATGAGACATGATGATTACTTTTGCATTTTGTTTCAATGCAAGTTCAATTGTTGGTATGCTTGCTCGAATTCTAGCATCAGATGTAATTCGATTATTATGAATTGGAACATTAAAATCTACTCTTATTAATACTGTTTTGTTTTTTAAATTTAATTCTTTCATTTCAATCATATTTTTTCCTTTTTAATATTTATTAAATGTTATTAATGATTAATTATTTTTTTATAATAAATACATTTTTGATTATTTTATTATACTTTTATCTGTTTCCTGAAAGTATATATTATATATAATAAATGTAAATATTATACTTGTATTTTTAATATTATGTTAAATAATATTTTTTATATTATAATTTAAACCAATGTGTTACTCCATCAAGAAACATTTGTGTTGATAACATAATCAATATTAATCCCATTAACCTTTCTAATGCGTTTACTCCTCTTTTTCCTAGAACTTTAAGAAAACTCCCAGATAATAATAGAATAATTACTGTAATACTCCACGCAATTATTAATGATATGGATAATGAAAATATTTGATTAGAATATTGATGCGATAATAGCATAAGTGTTGCGAGTAATGATGGACCAGCTACTAAAGGAATTGCTAAAGGTACTAAGAATGGTTCTGATTTATTAATGATTTCGTTTTTTTTATTTTCATCAGGAAAAATCATTTTTATTGCTATTAAAAATAGTATAATTCCTCCGGATATTGATACTGTTTCTGTTCTTAAATCTAGTATAGATAATGTTTTTTCTCCCATTAACAAAAATAATATCATAATCATTAAAGCAATAATCATTTCTCGAATAAGTACTATATTTCTTCTTTTTGGATGTAAATATTTTAATATTGACATTACAATTGGGAGATTGCCTAATGGATCCATAATTAATATTAACAATATAGTTGTAGAAATTATTTCATTCATTTTTTTACCATTTTATTTTGGTTTATTTCATAAACATATTTTCAATTTTTATAATTAATGATATTATAAATAAAATATATTAAATTATATTTTATTTGTAATTTAAATTTTATATAATTATAGAATAATTATTTTATTTTTATTTAATAAATATGTTCTAATATATTATTATTATACATATATTTAATATTTATTATAATCTATTAACATGATTTAAATTAAATATTTTAAGTATTATTTATTTTTATTTTTTGGGAACGAAATTTATTTTATTAGGTTATTAATATTTTTACTGTAATTAGTAATTATATTTTTAATTTATTTCAATATTCGTAGAAAAAATATATGAAAAAATTTGTTGGTTTTATTGGTTGGAGAGGTATGGTTGGTTCAGTTTTAATACAAAGATTAATTGAAGAA
Source organism: Buchnera aphidicola (Symydobius americanus) (assembly GCF_964059135.1). Classification (NCBI taxonomy): domain Bacteria; kingdom Pseudomonadati; phylum Pseudomonadota; class Gammaproteobacteria; order Enterobacterales; family Erwiniaceae; genus Buchnera; species Buchnera aphidicola. The sequence continues at coordinate 340,966 of NZ_OZ060393.1, read as the reverse complement.
AATAATTTTGGTAAAATTAATCCTATTTTTTTTTCAACATCTCAAGTAGGTGAAAAAAGTCCAATTATAAAAGGAATATCTCGTAGTTATTTAAAAAATGCATATGATATTCAAGATTTAAAAAAAATGCACATTATTTTAACGTGTCAAGGTGCAGAATATACTAATATTGTTTATCAAAAATTGCGATCGACTGGATGGAAGGGGTATTGGCTAGATTCATCTTCTTATTTAAGAATGAATAGTAATTCTGTGATTGTATTAGATCCAATTAATATTGATTTAATTCATTCAGCAATACGTTCAGGGGTTAAAACATTTGTCGGCGGAAATTGCACTGTTAGTTTAATGTTGATGGCTTTAGGTGGTTTATTTTCTAGAAATTTAATAGAATGGATTAATTTTTCTACTTATCAAGCTGCTTCTGGTGCTGGTGCAAATTATATTATGGAATTGTTAAAGCAAATGGGTTTTTTATATAATGAAGTTTCTATTCCTTTAAATCAATCATCTAATTCTGTATTAAATATTGAGAAAAAAATTTCACAGTTATCAACCAGTGATCAATTTCCTAAAAAATATTTTTTAGCTCCTTTGGCCGGTAATGTACTACCATGGATTGATGTTATTACAGAAAGTGGTCAAACTAAAGAGGAGCGAAAAGTTTCAGAAGAAGCTAATAAAATTTTAAATTCAAAAGTATTTATTCCAATTGATGGAGTATGTGTTAGAGTAGGTGCTTTTAGATGTCATAGTCAATCTTTTTTAATTAAATTAACAGAAGATATATCTTGTGTTGATATTATAAATATTATTCAAAATCATAACTCTTGGATTAAGATTATTCCAAATAATTTTAAAGATACTATTAACTCGTTAACTCCTTTTTCCGTTACAGGGACATTAGATATCGCTGTAGGTAGAATTAGGAAATTAAATTTTGGTTCTAAATATTTATCTATTTTTACTGTAGGAGATCAATTGTTATGGGGAGCGGCTGAACCAATACGTAGAATGCTGATGATATTATTAAAATAAATTAAATAATTTTATAATAATTTTCTTTATATACGATGAAGCATTTCTTCCTTTTTTTTTTGAATTAAGAATTGATAAGGTTTTGTTTTTATATATTTTTTTATCAATTTATAATTCATAAAATTACAAAATAGTGGTATATCCCATGTAGTAGAAATATCGTTTGATATTATTAGTACAATTTCTGGAAATTGAATATATTTTATATTTTTTTTTAAATATATCATGGTATCTGGACATCTAAAACTTGTTAGATTTAATATTTTTATTAGCATATTTATTGTATATAAGGTTAGTTATTATATAAATTATTTTTATTAATATATTTTTCTACTTTCCAGTGAACTAACTTTGAAATATGTTTCTTTTGTTTTTTTAAATTTCTAATTTGTGTACTAGAAATATTAATATTAGGAATATTAGAAAAAAATATACATCCCGATGAATATCGATGTAAATTATAATAATTCTGGATTTTATACTGATTTATCCAATCATTCAGAATATGATGTTGATTTAAAATTATTTGATTTGTTTTTCTAGGACAAATGATTATATGACAGATTTTTAAAAAACTTTCCCAATCATGCCAAGTATAAAATGTATTTAAATTATCTTCTCCGATAATGAATCCTAATGAGATATTATTATTTATTTTTTTTTTAATTTTTTTTAATGTTTGTATAGTATAGGAAATTTGATTATTTTTTAATTCTATTGGATCAATTATAAATAATTTATTATTAGAAGTAGATAATTTAATCATGTTAAATCTATCTTGATTTGATGCCTTAGGTAATTTTTTATGCGGTGGAATATTGTTTGGTATAATTATAATTTTTTTAATTTTAATTTCATTTGATAATAGTATGCAAGATATTAAATGTCCATAATGAAATGGATCAAATGTTCCTCCAAATACAGCGTATAATAATTTCATGTTTTAAAATATCATAATTAATGTTTGTAAATTGATCCAAATGAATTCGTTATTATATGTTTTTAAATTGATTTCTATTTTGGTTAGTATATTTATAATATCATATATTTTTTTTTTATTAAATGTATAATTTGATTGCTTGATTAAATTAACAATTTTTTTTTCTATATAATATTCTGGGGTATTTTTTAAATAGTTTTTGTATGTATTTTTTTTATAAATTTTTAATAAAATAAATATAATTTGTTTTATATGTTTAGTTAAATTTAATATGTTTATTTTTTTTTTTTTAAAATAATTTAATATTTTTAATGTTTCAATTTTGTTTTTATATAATAATGATTTAATCCAATCTATCATGTTAAATTTTGAAACATCTTCAATCATACTTGTGATTTTTTTATGTGTTATCGGATAATTTGGGTGATTAATTAAGTTTAAATTATTTAAAAATTTTGATAAAATTAATAAGTTATTTTTATGATATTCCAATAATAGATAAAGTGTTTTTTCTGTTATATATAAATTAATTTTTTTTAATTTTTTAATTATCCATTCTTTAATTTTTGTTTGATTCATTTTTTCTATTGGAATTACAATAGAATTGTATTTATTAAAATTTTTTATAAAAAATTCAAGAATATTTTCGGGATTATATTTAGTAAATTTAAATATTGATATAATTGCTTGATTATTTATTTTTAATATTTTTTTAATATTAAATATTATATTTTTATTAAAGATTTTTTCTTGTATATCTAAGACTAATATTTTTTTTAAAAAAAATAAATTTTTTTGATAATATTCAAACAACACTTTTTCCCAATCGTTATTTAAAAATATTTTAATTTTTATGATGTTTAAATATTCTTTTTTATTAAAAAATGAGGTTATGTTTCTTTCTATTTTTTCTGTTATGAAGAATTCTTTTCCTATAATAAAATAAGAGAAATATTGATTTTGTAATAATATTTTTTTTAATTCATTTTGTTTAATATTGATCATTTTATTTTAAATAATTAAATTAATTAATTTGTTTTGAATATAAATAATTCTTTGAACTGTATTTATTTTTAATATTTTTTTAGTTTTAATGTTTGTTTTTAATATATTTAAAATATTTTCTTTTGAATTATTATATTTAGTTTTTATAATATCTTTTTTTTTTCCATTAATTTGCACTATAATATTTATATATTCTTTGAGAATATATTTTTCATTATATTTAGGCCATTCTTGAAAATCAATTGTTTTTTCATTATTAAGTTCTTTCCATAAGGAAAAACTAATATGAGGAGTGAATGGATATAACATTTTAATAATATTATTTAATGCTTCTTTAATAAAATTATAATTACATTGGTTGTTTTTTTGATAATTTATGATACTATTTGTGAATTTCATTATTTCTGATATTGCAGTATTAAAAGATTGTCTTATTTTAATATTATGATCAACTTTTTTAATTGTATTGTTCAATTCCGATTGAAGTTTTTTAATTAAAATGGAATTATTTGGAATAATGTTTTTTTCTTTAATATTGTATTTTGTTTCATAAGATATATTCCAAATTTTTTGTAAGAATCTATACATTCCTTTTACACCTGCTTCATTCCATTCTAATTCCGTTTCTACTGGAGCAGCGAACATGATAAACAATCTAATTGTATCTGCTCCGTATTTTTTAATCATTAATTCGGGTTCAACTCCATTTTTTTTAGATTTTGACATCTTAATCATTCCAGCATGGATAATTTTTTTTCCATGAATTGTTTGAATATTTTTCGTTTCTCCTTGTTGATTTTTTTGAATTTTTAATTCTTTATATGAAATCCATGTTTTTTGATTTTTTTTATTAATATAATAAAATGCATCAGAAAGTACCATACCCTGACAGAGTAGTTTTTTTACTGGTTCTTTACATGATACTAGATTAAGATCGTATAATAATTTATGATAAAATCTGAAATATATTAAATGCATAATAGCATGTTCAATACCTCCTATATATTGATCAATAGGAAGCCAATAGTTTGCTGCTTTTTGATCTAACATTTTTGTTTTTAAATGTGGAGAAGTATATCGAATATAATACCACGATGACTCCATAAATGTATCAAATGTATCAGTTTCTTTTATAAAATGTTCATTCTTGATTTTAATTTTAGACCAATTTTTGTAAATATTTTTAATATTTTTTAAATCATCCATATTATTAATTTTAGGCAAAATGATTGGTAGTTTTTCATTAGGGATGGGAAGAATTTTTCCATATTGATTTTTCATCATTGGTATAGGTGCTCCCCAATATCTTTGTCTTGATATACTCCAATCTTTCAATTTAAAGTTATTTTTTTTTTGAATGATTTTTTTTTGATTTAATATTTTAAATATTTTATTTGATGCTTCTTGTTCATTTAAACCATTAAATATTCCAGAATTACATAAAATACCTTTATTGTTTTCAGAGAAATGATGTATATTAAATTGGTTTGGTTGATAGCATGAAATAACATTTTTAATGTTAATCTGATATTTTTTAGCACACTGCCAATCATACTTATTATGTCCTGGTATTGAAAGTCTACTATCTGTATTATATTCTATTGATGTATAATTTGTTATCCAAATCGGAAGTAATTCATTTGTAATAGGGTGAATAGCATATTTTTCAATTTTTTTTCCAACAATATTTATGTTGTTTTTATCTAAATAAAAATAGTTTTTTTTGTAAAGTGTTTGGAGAAAATGTTTTATTGTTTCATTTGTTTGAGATATTTCTTGAGATAAAGTATGTTCAGGAGAAATTGCAATGAATGTTACTCCCATAATAAGGTGTAATTGATTAGTATAAATTTTAATTATTTCTTTTGTATTTAATATATTTAAAGATATTTCAAATCCTGAAGATTTTCCGATCCAATTTTCTTGCATTTTTATAATTTTTTTTGGCCATTGTGTTAATAACTTTAAATCTTTTAATAATTTTTCAGCATAGTTAGTAATTCTAATAAACCATTGAGGGATATGTTTTAAGATAATATCCGACTGACATCTCCAGCATTGACCATTAATTACTTGTTCATTCGCTAAAACTGTTTTATCTTGCGGGCACCAGTTAACCAATGATTTTTTTTTATAGACCATATTTTTTTGATATATTTTATTAAAAAACCACTGTTCCCATTGGTAGTACTCTGGATCACAGGTTTTAATTTCTCGACTCCAATCATAACTAAATCCTAATCTTTGAAGTTGTTTTTTCATAAAATTTATATTTTTTTCTGTCCATTTTGATGGTATCAGATGATTTTTCAATGCAGCTTCTTCTGCAGGTAATCCAAATGCATCCCATCCGATTGGATGTAAAACATTTTTTCCTAACATTCTTTGAAATCGAGCAATTACATCACTAATTGTATAGTTTCTTACATGTCCCATGTGTAATTTTCCGGATGGGTACGGTAGCATTGCTAGGCAATAATATTTTTTTTTTTTTGAATCTTCGAACACTTGAAATGTATTTTTTATTTTCCAGTATTCTTGTACTTTTTTTTCTATATTCTGTGGGTCGTATTGTTTTTTCATATTTAATTTTTCATTAAAAATGTTTGAATATTTTTTATTCAATCATAGGTGATATTAATTTGATTAGGAGTAATTACTTTTAATTTTATAATTTTACTATTATTTTTCATATATATTTTAAAACGATATCCTGAGATTATTATTTCTTCTCCTATTTTAGGAAGATATTGAAATTTTTGAATAATATAACCTCCAATAGTATCTACTGTTGTATCGTTTAGATTTGACTTAAAAATTTTATTAAATATCTTAATTGGAGTAAGAGCTCCTATAATAAATGTAGATTGATTAATTTTATGAATATCAATTTCTTGTTTATTATCATATTCGTCTTCAATATCTCCGACAATCAGTTCTAAAATATCTTCAATAGTTACTAATCCTGAAACGTATCCAAACTCGTTAATTACTATCGCCATATGATATCGATTTATTCTAAATTCTTTAAGCATACTATCTACATATTTACTTTCAGGAACGATAATTGGAGGTCTTAAAATGTTTTTCATACAAAATAATTCAGATGATTTTGTGATAAAAGGTAATAAATCTTTTGCCATTAGAAATCCCTGGACATAATTATTATCATTACTCATTACTGGAAATCTAGAATGAGCAGATTTTATAATAATATCTAAGCATTTATTAAAAGAAAAATTTGATTGTATAGTAATCATATTTGTTCGAGGTATCATAATTTCTTGTATAGTTTGTTTAGCAATATCCATTACTCCTTCTAGCATATTACAGGTAGTTTCATCAATTAATTCATGTTGCTCTGAATTTCGGATTAATTCTATTAATTCTTCTCGGTTTTTTGGTTTTTCTTGAAATAATTTTTTGATTAATATTGAAAAAAAACCTTGTTCTTTTTTTTTATTATTTTTTTTTTTATTTTTTTTATTCATATCTTTATTGTATTTCCTTACATACTATTATATTTTTATATCAATATTTTTTAAATTTACAATTTTTATATCAAATATGGATCATTATATCCTAAATTTATCATTGCTTTAATTTCGATTTTTTCCATTATACTTGATGTATTTAAATTATTATGATTATATCCCAATAAGTGTAATGTTCCATGTATAATTATGTGCGCCCAATGCACATCTATTGTTTTATTTTGTAAAATTGCTTCTTTTTTTATAATGCTTGCACAGATTACAAGATCTCCTAATATCTTAGATTTGATATGTTTTGGTGAATCAAAAGGAAAAGATAGTATATTAGTTGATTGATTTTTATTTCGATATAGAAAATTTAATTTTTTAATTTTTGAAATATTTACAATACGAATTGTAATTTCGCATTTTTTTTTAATAATTGATTTTATCCAAGTTTTAATTTTTTTTTTTTTAGGAATATGGTTTTCTTTATGACATTTAATTTGTAGATTTAATTTAATTTTTCTCATATTTTTAATATTTTTTTAAAACTATTGTATTTTACATAGATATTAATATATTGATGAAATAATTTATTTATTTTTTAATTATTTTTATAATATTTATAAATAATTATTGGATATATTTTCCTATTAATAAATTATTTTTTATTTCTGTTATATATACTGTAGCAATTTTTCCTAAATTTTTTTTTTCCCCTTCAAAAATCACAGTTCTATTGTTTTCTGTTCTTCCAGATAAAATATTTTTATCTTTATCAAAATATTTTTCTATTAGTATATTTTGTTTTGTTTGTAACATTTTTTTACTCCAATATAGTGTTTGTTTTTTAATTTGTTTTTGTAAAATCTGCAATCTATTTTTTTTTTCATTAATATTAATGTTATCTGATAATTTGGATGCTGGTGTTCCAGGTCTTGGGGAATATATAAAGCTAAAACTTGTATCAAAATTAATTTTAGAGATAATTTCCATAGTTTTTTGAAAATCACTCTCTGTTTCGCCCGGAAAACCTACAATAAAATCTGAACTAATTTGTATATTTGGTCTAGCTTTTTTTAATTTTTTTATAATTTCTTCATATTCTTGAACTGAATATGATCGCTTCATTAATCTTAAAATTCTATTAGATCCGCTTTGTATAGGTAAATGCAAAAAACTGACTACCTTAGGTGTGTTATAATAAATTTCAATAATATCATCTGTAAAGTGCATGGGATTGCTGGTAATAAATCTAATACGTTCAATATTATTAATGTATGAAATATTTTTTAATAATTTTGAAAACGTGTATTTTTCATGACTTGTATATTTATCGCAGTATGAATTAACATTTTGTCCTAATAAGATAATTTCTTTAATTCCGTTTTTTGCTAATAATGAAACTTCATTAATTATTTGATTATACGGTCTACTGATTTCTTTTCCTCTAGTATAAGGTACAATACAAAAAGAACAATATTTATTACATCCCTCCATGATGGATACTGAAGCTGAATAATTTATATTTTTTGATATATAAATTTTTTTAAATTTTTCTATTTTAGGAAAACTAATATCTATAATAGATTGTTTTTCTTTAATTTTTTGATTAATCATATCTGGTAGTCGGTGCAGTGTTTGAGTACCAAAAATAATATCTACATATTTTGCTCTATTTAAAATTTTTTTTCCTTCTTGAACTGCTACACAACCACCTACTGCAATAATTGTATCAGGATTTTTTAATTTTATATATTTCCATCTTCCCAATTGGTGAAATAATTTTTCTTGAGCTTTTTCTCGAATGGAGCAAGTATTTAAAATTAAAATATTAGCTTCGTAATAATCTTGAGTAATAATGTATTTTTTTTTATCTGTTAATATATTTTTGATCATCAATGAATCATACTCGTTCATTTGACAACCCCATGTTTTTATATAAACTTTTTTATGTTTTTTTTGCATATTTTTTTTATACATTAGATAAAATTAATCATTTTTTTTATTTTTTATTGTAAATTACATTTCATATTGATTTTTAACATTAATTTAATTAAGGTTTTTATAATTATTTTTTAATATAATTATATTTATAATACCAGTGATACACATTATTATAGAAAATATTTGTCCCATGCTAAAAACATTCCAAAATAATCCAATTTGTATATCTGGTTCTCGAAATAATTCGTTTAAAAATCTTAATAAACTATAATTTATTATAAACATGCTTGATATGAAACCTTTTAAATAATATTTTTTTTGATATTTATTCATGATTAAAAATAATATTATTCCTTCCAATATCATTGCATATATTTGGGAAGGGTGTCTAGGTAAATTATGATACTTTATAAATAGAACTTGATATTTTTGATTTTCAAAAATAAAGATTAAATCTTCTAATTTCGATTTTTTAAACAATATAGAAATCGGAGCATATGTAGTAACTTTCCCCCATAATTCTTCATTAATGAAGTTTCCAATTCTTCCTATACCTAAACTTATTGGTGCTATTACAGATAGAACATCAGAAATTTCAAAAAAATTTTTTTTTATTTTTTTTGAAGATACAAATATTGAAATAATTATTCCAATTAATCCTCCATGAAATGACATTCCTCCATTCCAAATTTGAAATATGTATAATGTATTTTGTAAGACATGTGTATTGTGATAAAAAAAACAATATCCCAGACGACCACCAATAACCGCTCCAATAAAACTGTTATATATTAATGTTTCAATATCTTGATTGTTCCATTTGTTATTTTTGATTGTTTTAATATATTTTTTTCCATACCATATTGATATAATTAGACCTATAATATATGTAATTCCATACCAATATATGCATATAAATCCGATTGAAATTAATATAGGTTTTATTTGAGGGAAATATATTATCATATTTTTTATTTTAAATAATTTATAAAAATATGGAATAATTTAATAAGTGTCTATTTCTAATTGTAATAATTCTGTAATTGTTTGTTTTCTTCTAATTATTTTAGGAAGATTATTTTCAATTAATATTTCTGGTATAAGCGGTCTTGTATTATAGTTTGATGACATTGATGAACCGTATGCCCCAGTATTATGAAAAATTATATAGTCTCCGATTTTTATTTCTGGTAGATCTCTTTCTTCTATTTCTCCTTGTTGATTTTGAGTAAAAATATCTCCTGATTCACATATTGGACCTCCGATAATAGTTTTCATAGTTCTAGTATAATCTAGTATTCTATTATCTGCTGTTATGATAGAGATTTGGTGATAACTACCATACATTACTGGTCGCATTAAATCATTAAATCCTGCATCAATTAAAATAAATTTTTTATTTTTTGTTGTTTTAGATACATATACTTTTGTAATTAAAATACCTGATTCTGCTGTTATAAATCTTCCAGGTTCAATTTCTAATTTAATATTATTTCCAAAATAATTTGATATTTTTTTACGAGTTTTATTCCATAATGAAAAATAATTATTAATATCAATTGGGGATTCTTTTTCTTTATAGGGAACAGGTAATCCTCCACCAGCTGAAATAGTTTGAATATTTTGATTCAATAATATGGCACATGACTCCATTGCGGAACAAACTTTTTTTAGGTGATAATAATCTACTCCGGATCCAATATGCATATGTAAACCTACTAGATGAAGTTTGTATTTTTTAATTACTGGTAATGCTAATTCTGGATTCCATATTCCATGTTTACTATTTTCTCCCCCAGTATTTGTTTTATTGTTATGTCCATGTCCGAATTTCGGATTAATACGTATCCAAACTCTATGACCGGGTGATTTTTTACCGAGTTGTTCTAACATATCGATTGATCCTGCATTTACTGTAATGTTTAAATCAATGATTTTTTTTAATGTTTCTTTATCAAAGATATCTGCAGTAAAAATGATTTCATCTTTTTCGGGTTTGTATCCTGCAAGTAATGCTCTTTCTATTTCGCCTAATGAAACAGCATCAATTTGTACATTTAATTTATTTAATAGCCGCAATATATGAATATTGGAGCATGATTTTTGAGCGAAACGAATAATATCAAATTTTCTTAATGTATTTATTTTTTGATTAATAGTTTTTGCATTATACACCCAGATTGGACTGCCATATTGTTTGACAAGTGATAAGATTTGTCTATTATTAAAAGATGTTTGTATTTTTTTTGGTTGGTTCATATTTTCCTCGGCGATAAATAATTTGTAATATTTTTATAATAAATTTAAACAGGTCGTAATGTTGGAAATAAAATTACATCACGTATATTTTTTTGATTAGTAATAAGCATAATTAATCTATCAATTCCTATGCCTAGTCCAGATGTAGGTGGTAAACCGTATTCCATGGCAATAATATATTCTTTATCATAAAACGTTTTTTCCTCTTGGGGATTATAATGCTTTTCGTTTTGTTTTAAAAATCTTGACTTTTGTTCTTCTGGATCGTTTAATTCGGAAAATCCATTTCCTATCTCCATACCGCCAATAAATAATTCAAATCTATCAGCAATATTTTTATATTGATTATTTCTTTTTGCTAACGGAGAAACTTCGATTGGATATTCTGTAATAAATGTTGGTTGGATAATTTTTTTTTCTGTGGTAACTTCAAATATTTTTGTAGTAATTTTCCCTATACTCCATGTTTTTTGAATCTTTATATCATATTGTAATGCAATGTTTTGAATTTTTTTTAATTCTTTTAAATCTGATTCATGGATATTGGGATTAAAATGAATTATGGATTCTTTCATAGTAAATATTTTAAAGGGTTTATAGAAATTAATTAAATATTTATGATATTTAATATTGTAGGATCCTAGGGTTGTTTTTATAATTACCTTTAATAATTTTTCTGTAAATTCCATTAAGTCTTTGTAATTTGAATAAGCCATATATAATTCCATCATGGTAAATTCTGGATTATGTTTTGACGATATTCCCTCATTTCTGAAGTTTCGATTAATTTCGTATATTTTTTTAAATCCTCCAATAATTAATCTTTTTAGGTATAATTCGGGAGATATTCTTAAATACATTTTTGTATTTAAACTATTGTGATACGTAATAAAAGGACGGGCTGTAGCTCCTCCTGGAATATTTTGCATCATAGGGGTTTCAACTTCTATAAAATTGTATTTTTCCATAAAATTTCTAATAATAGTTAATATTTTTGATCTTTTTTGAAAAATTTTAATTGAGTTTTTATTGGTTATTAAGTCAAGGTATCTTCTTCGATATCGCATTTCTTTATCTAATAGACCATGAAATTTATTCGGCAGAGGTCTTAATGATTTTGATAGTAAATAAATTTTTTCGCAATATATGGATAGTTCATTCGTTTTAGTTTTAAATAATACACCCTGAACGCCTAGAATGTCACCAAGATCCCATTTTTTAAATTTATTTTGATAAATTTCTAAAGATATTTTTTTTTCTGTTACGTAAATCTGTATTTCTTCATTCATATCTTTTAATGTAATAAAAGATGCTTTACCCATAATGCGTTGTTTCATCATTCTTCCTGCTATTTGAATCTCGATTTTTTTTTCATGAAGTTCTGTATTGCTTTTATCAGTATATTTTTTATTGATATAATTTATATTGGTATTTGGTTTAAAATTATTTGGGAAATTAAATCCCTGTTTACGAATTTGATTGAGTTTTTTATTTCTCATTTCATATTCATTACATGTATTAGTATGATTTTCATTGATGTTATTTTTATGTGACATTTTTATAATCCTATTTTTAAACTTGTTTGAATAAAAATATCTAATTCTCCATTTAATACTGATTGAATATTATGTGTTTCAATTCCAGTTCTCAGATCTTTAATGCGAGATTGGTCAAGGACATAGGATCTAATTTGGTTCCCCCATCGAATAGAAGATTTATTATTTTCGATAATTTTTTTTTCTTGATTTTTTTTTTTTATTTCTAAATTATATAGTTTTGCTCTCATTTGTTTCATTGCTTGTTCTTTATTTTTATGCTGAGAACGTTCATTTTGACATTGTGTGACTGTTAATGTAGGTAAATGAGTAATTCGCACTGCAGATTCTGTTCGATTAACATGTTGTCCTCCTGCTCCAGATGATCGATATACATCGATCCTTAGATCAGCAGGGTTAATATTAATTTTAATTGTATTATCTATTTCTGGGTATACAAATGCTGAACTGAATGAAGTATGTCGTCGACTACCAGAATTAAATGGACTTTTTCGAATTAATCTATGAATACCGGTTTCTGTCCTTAGCCAACCGAATGCATATTTTCCAATAACTTTTATTGTTGCGGATTTAATACCTGCAATTTCTCCGTATGATTCTTGCATAATTTTTACTTTAAATTTTTTTTTATCTAGCCATTTTAAGTACATTCTTAATAGAATTTGTGACCAGTCTTGAGCGTCTATACCTCCCGAACCAGATTGTATATCAAGATAACAATTACAATAATCATATTTCCCTAAAAATATGTGATGAATTTCAATTTTTTTAATTTTATTGTTAATAATATCTAATTCTCTTTTAATATCTAAAAGTATAGTGGTATCTTTAAATTGTATTGATAGTTTAATTAACTCTTTGATTTCTATGATTTTTTTTTTAATATTTTTAATTTTTATAATTATTAAACTTAATGTTTTTTTTTCATCTTGTATTTTTTTAATATCTTTTTTATTTAATCTATTTTTTGTGTAATTTAATGTTATATTAATTTCATTAATTCTTTCTTTTGTTTTTTTATATTGTATACTTTTTCGGAAGTTTTGAATTTTTTTAATCAGTCTTTTTGTATATTCAATTAATATATCTATTGTCATTGAATTATCCTTTAGCCTTATACATATTTTATTTTACTATTATGTATTTATTTTTTAATATAGATCATATTTTATCTATGCTAAAGTACTTAATTAATTTCTATAATATTATTTTTTTTAAATATATAATAAAATTATATTTTTTACGAAAATAATTAGAATATGAAGAAAAATAATATTTCTCATTTAATCTGTTCGTTAACTCATGTTAATGATTATTCTTTAGTATTTATATCTGGCTCGGATAGTAAAATGTGTTTACAAAACCAGCTTACTATTAATATGGATTTTTTAAAAATTGACTCTCACGTTTTATGTGCGCATTGTAATCATCACGGAAAGGTATTAAGTGTATTACGGTTGTTTCATTATCAAAATGGATATATTTATATTCAAAAAAAAAGTATTTCTAATGATCAAATTAAAGAACTTAAAAAATATACTATTTTTTATGATATTCAAATTATTACATTATCTAATTATTTTTTATTCGGAATATCTGGTTTAAATGCTCGACGTATATTATCTGTATTTTTTTCAGATTTACCTAATATGTGTAAACCAGTTATTTTTATTCGTGAGTTTATATTATTATGGTTTCAGGATCCAGAAGAACGTTTTTTATTAATCGCACAAGACCTGGATCTTATCAATCTAAAAAAAAATATGTTGAGTACATTTTTTATAATTGAAGATAATACATGGAATGTTTTAGATATTGCTGCAGGTATTCCTTATATTACAAAAAAAACATCTCAAAAATTTCTTCCTCAAGAGATCAATTTGGATTTGTTTCATGGTATCGATTATCAAAAAGGTTGTTATCTTGGTCAAGAAATTATATCTCGTGTATATTTTAAGCGAATTAAAACTCGAAAGTTACATACTTTATTAGGTATTTCAAATATTACACCAAGTATTTTTTCAGCTATTGAAATGAATGATGGTATTTTATGGAAAAAAGTAGGTTTTGTATTTTTTGTTTTACGTTTAAAAGATCATTTTTTTTTCATTCAATGTATGTTAAATAATAAAGTTCATATAAAAAATGTTTTTAGGTTATCTGTTGATCCAACAAGTAGATTTCGATTTAATTAAACATTCTTCTATATTTTTTAAAATTAATTTATTAATCTTGATTATGGGTATTTTATTTTTTTTTAATTATTATATATTATATATTGATAATATATTTATTTATCATGGGTTCTAATAAATTATGAAAAAGGGCACTGTATTTATTATTTCCGCTCCTAGCGGAGCTGGAAAATCCAGCTTGATTCGAGCAGTATTAAAAAGTAAATTTTTATTAAATATTGATAAATCTATTTCATATACTACTCGTACTATACGTCCAGGAGAATATTATGGAAAACATTATTATTTTATTTCCGTTAAACATTTTAAAAAAATGATTCAAGAAAATCAATTTTTAGAATATGCAAGGGTTTTTGGTAATTATTATGGTACATCTTATCAAATAGTTCATAAAATTTTATCTAAAGGATTTGATATATTGCTTGATATTGATTGGCAAGGTGCAATAAAAATTAAACAAATGTTTAAAAATTCAAAAAGTATTTTTATATTACCTCCTTCAAAAAAAGAATTATATTCACGATTATGCAAAAGATCTCAAGATCATCGTGATGTAATTCAACATAGAATGGAGAAAGTAATTTTGGAAATTAGTTATTATAAGAATTATGATTATTTAATTATTAATGATGATTTTGATACAGCTGTATTTGATTTAATAAAAATTGTTTCTTCTGAACGTTTATCTACTTCTATACAAAAATATAAATATTATGATTTAATTTATAATTTACTAAAAAAAACATAATTTTTGTATTTATTTTTTTCTATTTGCAATTTTTCTGTCGTTTTCAGATAAATATTTTTTTCTTAACCTAATAGATGATGGAGTAATTTCTATTAATTCGTCATCATTAATAAACCCTAAAGATTTTTCTAATGTCATATTTATAATTGGAGTAAGAGATATTGCTTCGTCTGTTCCGGATGCTCTCATATTAGTGAGTTTTTTACCGGTCAAACAATTTACAGTTAAATCGTTATTTCGGTTATGTATTCCAATTATTTGACCTTCGTAAACTTTTGTTGCATGTCCTACAAATAGTTTGCCACGATCTTGTAAATTGAAAAGGGAAAATCCTGTAGTTAATCCTGTTCCATTAGAAATTAATACACCATTTTTTCGATTATTTATATAATTTTTTTGAAAAGTATCATATTTTAAAAACGATGAATAAAAAAATCCCGTTCCAGATGTTAAATTCATAAATTGATTACGAAAACCTATCAAAGATCGACTTGGTATAATGTATTCTAATCGTACCCTGTCTTTATTATCAGGGATAATATTATTAATTTTTCCCTGTTTTTCACCCATACATTCTATAATTATTCCTTGATGACGGTTATCAATATCTATTACTACTGTTTCAAATGGTTCAGTTTTAATATTGTTGTTATATTTATAAATTACTTGTGGTCGAGATACTTCTAATTCAAATCCTTCTCTTCGCATAGTTTCGATAAGTATTGATAAGTGTAATTCCCCCCTTCCTGAAATTAAAAATGAATTACAATCATTTGTTTTTTCTATTCTCATTGCAACATTATACATGATTTCTTTTTTTAATCTTTTATAAATTTGATTTGCAGTCACGTATTTTCCTTCTTTTCCACAAAAAGGCGAAGTATTTACTGAAAATATCATTTTTACTGTTGGTTCTTCAATAATTACAGGCGGTATAATTTCTACATGATTGATATCACAGACTGTATCAGAAATTTTTAAATGATTTAAACCTGTGACTGCAATAATTTCACCAGCAATAGCATGTTCGACTTCAATTTTTTCTAAACCAAAGTATTTTAAAATTTTTCCTATTTTTCCATGTTTTATTGATTTTGATTGATTAATAATTGATACTAATTGATTACTATATATAGTACCTCTCTGAATTTTTCCAATACCGATTATTCCAAGATAATTATTATAATCTAATTGAGATATTTGAAGCTGTAATTTTCCTTTTGGATTTCCGGATGGTTTTGGCGTATATTTTACAATAGCTTCATATACTGCATTCATATTATTTTGCATGTTATTATAATCTGTACCAGATGTTCCAAGCAAGGCGGAAGTATAAACTATTGGAAAATCAAGTTGTCTATCGTTTGCATTTAAATTAATGAATAAATCGAATACTTGATCTATTACCCAATCAGGTCTAGCGTATTGGCGATCAATTTTGTTTATTATAACAATTGGATTTAGATTATATTCAAATGCTTTTTTAGTGACAAATCGTGTTTGAGGCATAGGTCCATCTAATGCATCAATGATGAGTAATACAGAATCTACCATTGATATTACCCTTTCGACTTCTCCTCCAAAATCTGCGTGTCCTGGAGTATCAATAATATTTATTCTATAATTTTTCCAATGAATAGCAGTATTTTTAGATAATATAGTAATTCCTTTTTCTTTTTCTAGTTCATTGGAATCCATAATTCGATCATTTTTTTCTTCATTTTCTTTTAATGTTCCTGATTGTTCTAATAGTTTATCAAGTAGTGTAGTTTTACCATGATCAATATGTGCAATAATTGCTATATTTCTTAATTTTTTAATCATTTTTTACCTATATTTTAACATTAAACTTGTTTCATATATTTATGTTTTATAAGATATTATAATTATTTTGAAAATTTGTATTGATTATATATTATATTTTTATATTAAATATTTTATAATATAATTATTTTAAATATATTTATATTTGATGAGATTATAATTTTATTATGTTAATTAATTATCATGCTACTCGTTTTTTAACAGGTTCAATTCATTCTAATTGTATTCATGTTAATAACAACGGTCTTGAAATTGCTCTTGTTGGTTATTCGAATTCAGGAAAATCAACTTTAATAAATTGTTTAACTAATCAAAATATGTTATCACGATTCAGTAAATATCCAGGAAGTACCAAAATGATTAATTTTTTTGAGGTAAATTCTCAATTCCGTTTAGTGGATTTACCTGGATATGGATATTCTGTAAATTATAAATTTAATAAAAATTATTTATATGATTTAATTATTAATTATATAAATCAACGCTCTTGTTTAAAAGGTTTAGTATTATTAATTGATATTCGCCGATTAATTAGACCCATTGATAATATTATTTTATCTTTATCACAAAAAAAAAAAATCCATTTACTTCTTCTCTTAACAAAATGTGATAAATTAAATAGAAATACACAAAAATTACAATTAAAATCTCTTCAAAAACAATTATGTGTTAATTTCAAACATATTGAAATTATTTTATTTTCTTCTTTTAGAAAAATAGGATTAGATCAATTATTATTAAAGATAAATACTTGGTGTAATTATTTTTTAATATAATATGATATATATATCTTTTTTAAAATATTATTTTATATTTTTTATATACTTTTGAATATCAATTATAAGATCTTGATATTTTGAATAAATATATTTTATTTGTTTATTTTTATTTAAAAAAATTAATTTTTCATATTCTTGATTTAAATTAACATTAATTTTAATTTTTGCTAATTTATATGATAAAAAAGCTTTATTTTTTCCATCTTTTACTTTTTTAAATATATTATTAATATTACGAATTGGTAAAGATAAAATTTGATTAATATTTTTATAAATTTTTATAATACATCCAATATTTAATAATAATTTAGTTGCTATTTTTTGGCCAATCCCAAAAATACCTGGTATATTATCTGTTTTATCACCCATTAAAGATAATAAATCAATTATTAATTTGGGTGGAACACCATATTTTTTTTTTATTTCTTTAGGTCCTAGGATAGTATGGTTGATATTATTAAATATTTTAACATCTTCATTCACTAATTGTGAAAAATCTTTATCCGCTGTTCCAATTAGTACATTTTCTCCTTTTTTTTGTGCTATTACAGATAATGTTCCTATTACATCATCTGCTTCAACATGAGGTATGCTTAATATTGGTATTCCTAAATCATCGATAATCTTATAAATTACTGGAATTTGTATTTTTAATTCTTTTGGAATTGGTATACGATTTTTTTTATATTCTGGAAATATCTTTTGTCTAAAGTTTTTTTTTTTTGAATCAAAAACTATAATTAATTTATGTGGTGCATATTGTATTAAAATGTTTCTAATAATTTTTAATATCCCATATATTGCTTCTGAGGTTTTGTGAGTGTTAGAGGTTAACGACATAAAACCATAATATGATTTATATAAATAATAAGAACCATCAAGTAATATTACTAGTTTTTTTTTATGCATAATGTTAAATATTTTATAAATAATTTATTTTTTTATTATTTTAAATAGATTACATATATTTACTGTTAATTATATTACTATTTTTGTATCAATGTTGAATTTAATTAAATATTTTTATTATAATACTATTAATTACATTTTTTTTATTTTAATTTTCTTAAGAAATATCATTTTTAATGATTTAATATATATTTTATATGAAATAATTTTTTTTAAATTTTAAATTAATGGAGTGATATAAATTTTATGTTCACATTATATGCATCAAAGATGATTCATGTTTGTTTGATTTATTATAGATTATTTTCTCTGTAATAGATAAAATATAATCATTAAATAATTATTGAATTTTTTATTATAATGAAAAATCAAGATATTTTAGATACATCTTCACCACTATCTTCAGATAAGAATAATATATTAAAATCTTTAATTAAAGATTTATCTTCATCACAACTTTCTTGGTTATCTGGTTATTTTTGGGCTTTAGGATCAAATCAATCAAGTGATTGTAAAACACTGAAGGATATTCATAATAATTTTCAGGTGACTATTGTATCAGCTTCACAAACTGGAAATGCTAAAGGTTTATCGGAGCTTTTATTAAAAGAGTGCATTGATAATAATATTAATGCACGTTTATTTAATGCATCTGATTATCCGATAAAAAAAATTCAAAATGAAAAGATTTTGATATGTATTGTTTCTACTCATGGTGAAGGAGAACCTCCAGAAGAAGCTATAGAGTTTTATGATTTTTTAATGTCTAATTCTTCTTTAAACATGAAAAAAACTTATTTTTCAGTTTTTGGGTTAGGAGATAAATCTTATAATCTTTTTTGTCAAGCAGCTAAAAATTTAGATAAAAAATTATTAGAATTAGGAGGGATTTCTTTATTAGAGCGCGTAGATTCTGATGTTGATTATTTTGATCAAGCAACGATTTGGAGAAAAAATTTATTAGATAAAATTAAAAATATTTTTAGTACTGTTAATCAAGATGTTTTAAATGATGATCAAAATTATTCTTTTAAAAATCAGGAAGTTATTTATAATAAGTATAATCCTGCTATTGGTATTGTAACAGTTAATCAGAAGCTTACTGGAAGGAATTCTAGTAAAGATGTTAGACATATTGAAATTATTTTTAAAGATTCTAAGATTAAATATAATCCAGGTGATGCGTTAGGTGTATGGTATGAAAATGATGATGATTTAGTAAAGGAAATTTTAAGTTTATTAAACATACAATATAATCAATTGGTACACTTTAAAAATCAACAAATGAGTATTCATGAAGTATTAAAAAAAAATTTTGAGTTAACTTTGAATACAATTGTATTTTTTAATAAATATATTCATTTTACTAAAAATACTTTTTTGCATCAAATAAAAAATGATCGTCAAAAAATTTTAAATTATGTAAATTGTACGTCTATAATAGATATGATACGGTTTTCCAAACCATGTGTCGACATTAAAGTAGATCAATTATTAGATTTTTTTAGGCCATTATCGCCTAGATTGTATTCGATTTCTTCTTCTTCTTTGGAATGTAATAATGAAATTCATATTACTGTAAAAATTATAAAATATTTTTATTTAGATAGATTGCGTTTTGGTGGTGCTTCTAAGTATTTGTCTAATTCTTTAAAGAAATATAATCAAATCCGATGTTTTGTGGTTAAAAATAATAATTTTCGGCTACCTAATGATAAAGATTCTATTATTATGGTTGCATCTGGTACCGGAATTGCTCCTTTTCGAGCTTTTATGCAAGAAAGGTCATATAATCAATCAATTGGTAAAAATTGGATATTTTTTGGAAATACAAATTTTACTGAAGATTTTTTATATCAATTAGAATGGATGCGATATTTACGTCAAGGAATATTACATAAAATAGATTTATCTTGGTCACGTGATTTTAGTAATGTAGTTTATGTTCAGGATAAAATTTTAGAAAATGGATTAGAAATTTGGAATTGGGTTAAGAATGGAGCATATATTTATATTTGTGGAGATGCAAAAAAAATGGCTGTCGATGTTGAATTGGCATTTTTAAATGTATTTTCAAGATTTGGTAATATGAATATTTTGAAGTCGAAAGAATTTTTACATAAATTACGGTCTAAACGAAGATATCAGAGAGATGTTTATTAATGACAAAAAAAAATTGTTTAAATGAAAATAAGAACTGTCAATTTACGAAAGAAGAACAATTAAAATATGCCAGTAATTATTTTAGAGGTAATATTAAACATGAATTAGAATCTCATGGAGTAACTAATGCTTTTAGTGAAGATAGTTCTTTTTTAATTCGGTTTCATGGAATGTATCAGCAGGATAATCGTGATCTTCGAAGAGAACGTTTTTTACAAAAATTAGAACCACTTTATTCCATGATGATTCGGTGTAGATTGCCTGGGGGTATTATTACTTCTAAACAATGGTTAGAAATTGATAATTACGTTAAAAATTATACATTATATGGAACAATTCGATTAACTAATCGCCAAACGTTTCAAATACATGGAATTTTAAAAAAAAATATTAAGTCTATACATAAAGTTTTATATAATATACAGTTAGATTCTATCGCAACAGCAAATGATGTTAATCGAAATGTATTATGTAGCTCTAATCCGATCGAAACTATGATTCATAAGGAAGTTTATGAATGGACTAAAAAATTATCTAATCATTTATTACCAAAAACTAATTCTTATTTTGAAATTTGGTTAGATCAGAAAAAAATATCGACTACTGAAAATGAGCCAATTTTAGGAAAAACATATTTACCTAGAAAGTTTAAAACCGCATTAGTTATTCCTCCTCATAATGATGTTGATATACATGCTAATGATATGAGTTTTATTGCTATAATACGTTCAAATAAATTAATTGGATTTAATGTATTAGTTGGGGGTGGATTATCTATTGATCATAATAATAAAAATACTTGGCCATCTCTTGCAAAAGAATTAGGTTTTATTCAATCTGATAACATATTATCTATTGCAGAATCTATTATTACTATTCAGAGGGATTGGGGTAATAGAAGTAATCGTAAAAATGCTAAAACTAGATATACTATTAATAATTTTGGATTTGATATATTTAAAAAAGAAATTGAAAAAAGAAGTTGTATTACATTTAAACAGTCATATCCATATATTTTTTTAAATAGAACTGATCAATTTGGATGGAAACAAGATATTTATGGTAATTGGAATTTAATTTTATTTATTCCAAATGGTCGGATATTTAATTCAAATAATATTTTTTTGAAAGCAGGAATATCCGAAATAGCTAAAATACACTCTAAGAAATTTATCATTACTGCGAATCAAAATTTAGTAATTGCAAATATTTCAAGCTCTGAAAAAGATAGAATTAATGATATTGCTATTAGTTACGGATTAATTCAAAAATATTCAAAAATTAGGTTAAGCGCAATGTCGTGTGTGTCTTTTCCTACTTGTCCTTTAGCTATGGCTGAAGGTGAACGAATATTACCATTTTTTTTAGATCATTTGGAGCATATTTTAATTAAATATAATATGTTTTCTGAAGATATAATTTTTCGTATTTCAGGATGTCCTAATGGATGTGGTAGATCTCTATTATCGGAGATAGGATTGATAGGGAAATCTATAAATAGATATAATTTATATCTTGGTGGTAATTATATTGGCACTAGAATTGCTAAGTTATATTTAGAGAATATTGATTCAGAAGAAATTATAAAAAATTTAGATATTTTAATTCATCGTTGGTCATCTGAAAGAAATATAAATGAAAGATTTGGCGATTTTTGTATTCGTTCTAAAATAGTAAAAGAAATTTTAAATCCTATTTCTGATTTTTGGTAAATAATTCATTGAGGTAAAGGTGTCTACATTAAATTTAAAAGGTATATTTTCTTGTAGTAAGGAAGACCAATACATGATGTTATCTGCATGTAATAATTTGTTAAAAAAACTACCTACTAAGTTAAGAATAGCATGGTCTTTAAAAAATTTACCAGCTCAACATGTTTTGTCTTCTAGTTTTGGAATTCAGTCAATTGTATCTTTGCATTTAATCATTCAGCAATGTCCTAATATTCCTATTATATTAATTGATACTGGATATTTATTTCCAGAAACTTATCGATTTATTGATCAATTAATTATAAAATTTAATTTAAACTTGAAAGTTTTTCGTTCTACATTATCTCCGGCTTGGCAGGAAGCTCGCTATGGAAAATTATGGAAAAAAGGTATCGATGGTATTAATTTTTATAATGTAATGAATAAAGTACATCCAATGAAAGTAGCTTTTAAAAAATTATCAGTAAGTACGTGGTTTTCAGGTTTAAGAAGAACGCAATCCATTAGTCGAAAAAATTTACCTTATCTTGAAATACATTCAAATGTTTTAAAGGTTTTACCTATATTAGATTGGAGTGATCAAGATATATTTGATTATATTAAAAATAATCATTTAGATTTTCACCCTCTTTTGAAGCAAGGATATTCTTCCGTTGGGGATATTCATACTACATTTTGTAAATCGAACGGAATTTCAGAAGAAGAAACTCGTTTTTTTGGTTTAAAAAGAGAATGCGGTCTACATGATGATTAATACAAAATAACATCTATTTTTTTTTTCTTTTTTTTTGATATTTATAATGATTTTATATATTTTAAAGGTGTTTGTGAATTATCTCCCAATTTCTATAAATTTAAAATCGCGACCAGTTTTGGTTGTTGGTGGTGGCGAAGTTGCATTTAGAAAGGTTTTTTTATTATTACGTACTGGCGCTATAATAAATATTGTAGCTTTTGAATTATGTAACGATTTATATATTTTATATAAACAAAAAAAAATTTTTTGGATTAGTAAAAATTTTCATACCAATCAATTGCAAAAAATTTTTTTTGTTATCGTAGCTACAAGTGATAATATTTTAAATAATTATATCTTTCAGCAAGCTAATCGTAGATATTTATTAGTTAATGTTGTTGATGATATATCAAAATGTTCAATTATTTTTCCTGCTATTGTTGATCGTAATCCTATTAAAATATCTATATCTTCAGGAGGATCTGCTCCTGTTTTATGTTGTATGTTAAGACAAAAGATAGAATCTATGTTACCACATAATTTTGGAGATATTGCTATTGTATCTCAGCAATGGAGGAAGAAAATACAGAAAAAGTTTCATAATATTTCTATTCAAAGAAAATTTTGGTACAAGTTATTTAATAGTATTTTTGTAAATCACATATTAAATGGAAATACTGAAACTGCGGTTCAAATTTTAAAAAAAACATTTCATAAGGATTATGAATATCAAGGTCAAGTAGTATTAGTTGGAGCAGGTCCTGGAGATAAAGATTTATTAACTTTAAAAGGATTACAAGCATTACAGGTAGCGGATATAATTTTATACGATTCATTAGTTAATAAAGATATTTTAGATTTTGCCCGCCGTGACTCTAAACTTGTTTTTGTAGGAAAAAGTCTAGATGTTGCGGGTGGTATTACACAAAATCAAATTAATTGTATGTTAATTTCTTTAGCTCGAAAAGGGAAAAAAGTAGTTAGATTAAAAGGTGGTGATGGTTTTATTTTTGGTCGTGGGGGAGAGGAATTAGAAGCTTTAAAAGATGCTGGTGTTGTTTTTCAAGTTATCCCCGGTATTACTGCTGCTATTGGTGTTGCTGCATATTCTGGTATTCCATTAACTCATCGGTTATATTCAAGTAGTGTAACTTTTATTACAGGACATGTAATTAATAAGGGTAATATTGATTGGAAAGCATTATCTAAAAATCAAGATACTATAGTAATTTATATGGGTAAAATGAATATAAATAATATATATAATAATTTTATTTTATATAAAAAATCAATGTCTACACCAATAGCATTTATTGAAAAAGGTACTACCTTTCAGCAAAAAATTTTGATTGGAAAGTTAAAAAATATGCTTATATTATCAAAAGAGATATCTAGTCCATCATTATTGATTGTTGGTAATGTAGTCAATTTACATAAAAAATGTATGTGGTTTCATAATAAATAATGTGATTTAAACGATTTATTTTTTGTTAGATATTACACATGATAGGAAAATAAAATGATATTAAAATGCTCTACGCATTTAAAACAATTAGAATCAGAAAGTATTTATATTTTTCGTGAGGTAGTTGCGGAGTTTCAAAATCCCGTGATGTTATATTCCATAGGAAAAGATTCTTCAGTAATGTTACATCTTGCCAAAAAAGCTTTTTATCCTGCTCGATTTCCCTTTCCTTTATTACATGTTGATACTGGATGGAAGTTTCGTGAAATGTATGATTTTCGTAATCAAGTTGTAAATAATTTACAAGCTAATTTAATTGTACATGTAAATAAACAGGGTTTATCTTTAGGAATTAATCCGTTATCAAATGATATTGGAAAATATACTGATATTATGAAAACAGAAAGTTTAAAACAAGCTATTGAAAAATATAATTTTGATGCAGCATTTGGTGGAGCAAGACGTGATGAAGAAAAGTCTCGAGCTAAAGAGCGTATTTATTCTTTTCGAGATTCGTTTCATCGTTGGGATCCTAAAAAACAAAGACCGGAATTATGGAATAATTATAATGGTAATATTAATTCTGGCGAAAGCATGAGGGTTTTTCCTTTATCGAATTGGACTGAATTAGATGTTTGGCAATATATTTTTATTGAAAATATTGAAATTGTACCATTATATTTTTCGAGTTTACGACCAGTTTTAGAAAGAAAAAATAATTTATTAATGATTGATGATAATAGAATATCTTTAGAAGAAAATGAACAAATTGAATATAAAATGATTAGATTTCGTACTTTAGGTTGTTGGCCTTTAACAAATGCAATTGAATCAGAAGCACAAACTATTCCTGAAATTATAGAAGAAATTCTCATTTCTAATACGAGCGAACGTTCTGGAAGAACAATCGATTATGACCAAAATAGTTCTATGGAATCAAAGAAAAAACAAGGGTATTTTTAAGCAATAGGTGCAATATGAATCATATTATGAAAGAAAAAAATAGTAATAAAATTAATTTTCAGAAATGGTGGTCCTTACAACAAAAAAAAAGTTTATTAAGATTTTTAACATGTGGTAATGTAGATGATGGTAAAAGTACTTTAATTGGTAGATTATTATATGAGATTAACGAAGTATATGTCGATCAGTTATTATCATTAAATAACAATCTTAAATTTGATTACAATCAAAAAGAATTGATTGATTTTTCTTTGTTAGTTGATGGATTACAAGCAGAGAGAGAACAGGGTATTACTATTGATGTTGCGTATCGATATTTTTCAACTAATACAAAGAAATTCATTATTGCAGATAGTCCAGGTCATAAACAGTATACTCGTAATATGGCAACTGCTGCATCTCATTCTGATGTTTCTGTAATTTTAATTGATGCCCAAAAAGGATTAACTAATCAAACTTGTAGACATAGTTTGATTTCGTCTATGTTAGGAATTAAATATTTTATTATTGCAATTAATAAAATGGATTTAGTAAATTTTAAAGAAAATATTTTTCAGAAAATTAAAAGCAATTTTTTAATTTTTTCTAAAAACTTACCAGTGATACCTAAAATATATTTTGTTCCAATTTCTGCATTATTAGGAGATAATATAATTAATATTAGTAATAATATGCCTTGGTATACTGGAAAAACATTAATTAATACATTAGAAGGTATTGATATTTTTTCTGGATATAATGAAAAAGATTTAATTTTTCCTATTCAATATGTGAATCGTTTAGATAAAAAGGATCGTTTTTATTGTGGTACTTTATTATCTGGTAAATTATTTGTTGGAAAGAAAATTAAAACATTATTTACTCAGTCATATTCTAAAATTTCAAAAATTATTACTTTTGATAGTGATTTACAAACAGTAGATGAATATCTTCCTATTTCGTTAGTTTTAGAAGATGATATTGATTTAAGTAGAGGAGACATATTAATTGATCCATCAGCAAAATTTATTACTTCTCGATCTGCATTATTAAATATTATTTGGATGTCTGAAAACCCATTATTTTTAAATCAAAAATATAAAATTAAAATATTAGGGAAAATTACTACTATTATTATAAAAAATATTTTTTATGAGATTAATGCTGATACTTTAAAACAAAATACTACTAGTCAATTATCTTTAAATTCTATTGGTTTAATAGAAATTATTTTTGAAGAACCTATATTTATTAATTCTTATTATCTCCATAAATATTTAGGTGGAATAATTTTTATTGATATTTTAACTAATATGACAGTTGGAGCAGGTATGGTAAAAAAATGTAATTATCATCTTGCATCAAAAAAAAATAATTACTATAATTCATTTGAATTAGAATTAAATAAATTAATTTGTAAATTTTTTCCTGATTGGAATGTTAAAAATATTAACAATTAATTAGAGCATATTTTTATGAGCTGTAATATTAATAATATTTACGTTACATGGAGTAACTCATTAATTACGTCAACTGAACGTGAAAAATTGTATGGTCATAAATCTATATTATTATGGTTTACAGGATTATCTGGATCAGGAAAATCTACTATTGCTAAATTATTAGAGCGCAGTTTATATAAAATAGGTATAAAAACATTTTTATTAGATGGAGATAATATTAGGAAGGGTATTTCTTCTGATCTTGATTTTAGTAATAAAGGTCGTACAGAAAATATAAGAAGAATTGCGGAGATTGCCAAACTTATGATGGAAGCTGGTTTATTTGTAATTTCTGCTTGTATTTCTCCGTTTCAAACAGATCGTGAAAAAGTTAGACATATGATACAAAAAAATCGTTTTTTAGAGATATTTGTAAATACTCCGATTTATCTTTGTAAAAAAAGAGATCCAAAAGGTTTATATAAAAAAGTAGTTAATTTTAAAATTAAAAATTTTACCGGTATAGATTCTGCATATGAAATACCTAAGAATCCAGATATTATATTAGATGGTATACAATCTCCTGATTGTTCTGTTCAGAAAGTATTAGATTTTTTATTATCTAAAAAATTCATAGTATTTTAAAAGTAATTATTTAAAGTATAAGTATTTTATTTTTTATTTTATATATTATATTTGATTTTTTATGTTTTAAGGGAATATGTTATATCGTTGATAAATATTAATTATTTAAAATATTATTTATTTCCATTAATTAGTTTTTAATTTTTCTTAATATTAAAATATTATCGTATAGGGTATTTTTTTAATTGTTACTTATTATATTTTTAACTACACCGGTTTAAACATTTTTAGGTAATAAACATTTGATATTTCGGTGTAGTATTTGATTGTTTTTATTTTAAGAGTTTTATTTTTTTTAAATATAGTATTTATTTTTTTATTGATTTAATGTCAAAAAATGGAGCATTAAATTTTCCTAGTTTTTCTTCAATTCTAATTAGTTGATTATATTTACATAATCTGTCTGATCGACTCATAGATCCAGTTTTTATTTGTCCTGATGCTGTACCTACAGCTAAATCAGCAATAGAACTATCTTCTGTTTCTCCTGACCGATGAGATATAATTACTGAATATTTTGCTTTTTTTGCCATTTTAATTGCAGATAATGTTTCTGTTAATGTTCCAATTTGATTCAATTTAATTAATATAGAATTTCCTATTCCTTTTTCAATTCCCTCCTGAAGTTTTTTAGTATTGGTTACAAATAAATCGTCTCCTACTATTTGGATATTTTTCCCTAATAATTGAGTTTGATATAAAAATCCACTCCAATCTTTTTCACTTTGTCCATCTTCTATAGAAGTAATTGGGTATTTCAATGTTAAATCTTTTATAAAATGACTAAATTCTTTTGAATTAAAAGATTTCTTTTCACTTTTTAAACAGTATTGTTTATTATTTGGATTATATAATTCAGATGCTGCGCAATCTATTGCAAATGTAATATCTTTTTCTAATTCATATTTAGAATGTTCAATTGCTTCCTTTAACAAGATTAATGCAGATTCATTTGATGGTAAATTTGGAGCGTATCCACCTTCATCTCCAACAGATGTGCTCATATTTCTTTGTTTTATAATTTTTCCTAATATATGAAATATTTCGCAACCCATTTGAATTGCTTTTTTAATTGATTTTGCACCAATGGGTTGTATCATAAATTCTTGTATATCAATATTATTATTTGAATGACTTCCTCCATTTATGACATTAATCATTGGTAATGGCATAGAAAATTCTTTTGGGGTATTATTTAATTCTGCAATATATTCATATAATGGTATTTTTTTAGATATTGCAGCCGCTTTTGCGGTTGCCATTGATACAGCTAAAATAGAATTTGCACCTAGATAATTTTTATTATTAGTACCATCGAGTTTTAACATAATTTGATCAATTTCAAATTGATTCATTGCATCTTTATTTTTTAATTTTGAAAATATTTGGTTTTTAATCATTGATATTGATTTTAATACACCTTTTCCAAAAAATCGATTTTTATCATAATCTCGAAGTTCAATTGCTTCTTTTGAGCCAGTAGATGCTCCAGATGGGCAAGAAAATAATCCAATTGATCCATCTTTTAATTCTACTTCTGCTTCTACTGTTGGATTGCCTCTAGAATCAATTATTTCTCTTGCGGTAATTTTTTTAATTTTTGACATTTTTTTTCCTAAAATATAATATTTTTAAAATATGTACTTATTTTATTGATAATATTCAAATTATGTATTCCAATTTTCTTTGAGTGTTACAGTACGGTGAAAAATGATTTTTTTATTAGAACAAAAATTTTTATCGATACAAAAGTATCCTATTCTTTCAAATTGATAAAATTTTATCATTAGATTTTTAGTTATTGATTTATGAATCAAGCCATATTTTATAATTTTCGATTGTTGATTAATATATGATAATATATTTTTTTTTATATCAGGATTTTTAATATTAAATATATGATTATATAATCTAAATTCAGCTTGCATAGTATTTTTTTTTGAAATCCAATGAATGATTCCATATTTTTTATAATTTATTTTATTTATTATTTGATAGGTACAAAAAATTTTTTTGATATTTTGATTTTTATCTTTTTGTATATATTGAGCTGTAATAAAACAGGAATATTTTAATTTTACTGTTCCGCCTAAAACTAATCTTTTATATTTATTATTTCCTTTTTCTTGAAAATCTGATTTTTCAATGTATATTTCATTAGTAAAATGTATTTTTCTTTTTCCAAATTGTAAATTTTTTGGATGATTTAATATATTAATTTTTTGTTCATAATTTTTTGGAAGATTATATATAATGACCTTTATAGGATTTAATATAGCCATTGTACGATAAGCTATTTGATTTAACTCTTTTCTAATACAAGATTCTAATATTTGCATTTCTATTAAATTATTTTGTTTTGTTATTCCAATTTTATTGCAAAAATTTTTTATTGCTGTTGGTGTATATCCTCTTTTTCTTAAGCCTGAAAGAGTTGGCATGCGAGGATCATTCCAATCTTTTACGATATTATTATCAATTAGTATTTGTAATTTTCTTTTTGAAAGCACTGAATATTCTAAGTTTAATCTAGAATATTCGTGTTGAGTTGGATGATGTTTAATATTAATGTTATCTAATATCCAATTATATAATTTTTTATTATCTTGAAATTCTAATGTACATAAAGAATGAGTAATACCTTCTATTGCATCTGAAATACAATGAGCAAAATCATATGTTGGATAAATACACCATTTATTTTTTGTTTGATGATGTTTTTTAAATTTAATTCTATATAATACAGGATCTCTCATTATTATGCATGCAGAGTTCATATTAATTTTAGCTCTTAGACAAGCTTGACCTTCTTTTATTTTTCCTTCTTTCATATCCTGGAATAATATTAGATTTTTTTCAATTGTTTGATTTCTATAAGGGCTATTGATGCCCCCTTTTTCTAATGTTCCTCGATATTTTCGAATTTCTAATTGATTTAATTGATCTACATATGCTAATTTTTTTTTAATTAATTCAATTGCATATTCATACATTTTTTGAAAATATTGAGAAGCATATTTTGTTTCTTTATACCATTGATATCCTAACCATTGAATATCTCTTTTAATCGAATGAATATATTTTATATTTT
This sequence comes from Buchnera aphidicola (Symydobius americanus), assembly GCF_964059135.1. NCBI lineage: Bacteria > Pseudomonadati > Pseudomonadota > Gammaproteobacteria > Enterobacterales > Erwiniaceae > Buchnera > Buchnera aphidicola. The sequence continues at coordinate 310,094 of NZ_OZ060393.1, read as the reverse complement.
CTTTAATAGGATTAGTATCATCAAATCGTAAGTTGCATTTTCCGTTATAATTTTTTGCAATTTCAAAATTAAGAAAGATTGACTTAGCATGACCGATATGGAGATATCCATTTGGTTCAGGAGGGAAACGAGTATGTATTGGTGAATTATGATTATGTAAAAATTTTTGAATTATTTTATCTATGAATCCAATATTTATTTTTTTTTTATGATATTTCATTTGATTTAATTAACTATTTTTGGTTATAATTATGTTTTAAGTGTTTATGATAAAAATATATTAATATATATTTTAATTAAAAAGTAGTAAAATTATATTTATATAAAATATTTTTTAAAAAGTTGTTGACGAAAATGTAGTTAACAATCATAATTTATATATAGGCTACGTAGCTCAGTTGGTTAGAGCACAGCACTCATAACGCTGGGGTCATGGGTTCAATTCCCTTCGTAGCCATAAAAGCGGGAGTGGCGAAATAGGTAGACGCACCAGATTTAGGTTCTGGCGCCTTTTAGGTTTGCGAGTTCAAATCTCGCCTCCCGTATTTAAAATTTTATATTTGGGGTATAGCCAAGAGGTAAGGCACCGGTTTTTGATACCGGCATCCCTGGTTCGAATCCAGGTACCCCAGAAAAAATATTTTTAATATTAATTTTCTTTTCTTATATTCGATAAATCTATTAGAACAATATTATCTAAAATGTAGGTATTTTTAAATTGTATAATTTAAAATAATTTTTATGAAATTTGATCAATTAAAAAAAAATGCAGCGTTTTCTGTGTTAGATTATATTTCTTATAATTCAATTATTGGTATTGGTTCTGGATCAACTGTATTATATTTTATTAAAGCGTTAAGTAATATCAAGAAAAATATTTTTGGTGTAGTTTCAAGTTCTAATGATACTACAATAATTTTAAAAAAATATGGTATTAAAGTTTTTGATCTCAATACAATTCCTTCTTTAATGATATATATAGATAGTGCAGATGAAATAAATTATGATATGCAAATGATTAAAGGTGGAGGTGCTGCTTTAACTAAAGAAAAAATTCTTGCATCATCTGCTAGACAATTTATTTGTATAATTGATAAATCTAAAAAGGTTAATATTTTAGGATCTTTTCCGTTACCGTTAGAAGTTATACCTTTTTCATATTCTTATATATGTCAAGAAATTATTAAACTAGGGGGTATTCCAAAATATCGGAAAGGAGTTGTAACGGATAATGGAAATATTATAATAGATGTACATAATTTGAATTTAAATAATCCTGTTATGATAGAAAAATATATTAATTCCTTATCGGGAGTAGTAACGGTGGGATTATTTGCTTCTAGAACAGCAGATGTAGCTTTAATTGGGACGTATTCTGGTATTAAATTAATGAATTAATTTTTTATAATAAATTGTTCAAATGTTTAAAGATACTTGATATTTATGGAATCATTTTTAAATTTTTTAATAAATTAATTATAAATTTTTATATTTTAATTGAAATAACGCAATTGCTGTTATGCTTGCAGTTTCTGATTTTAATATTTTTTCTCCTAAAGAGATATTAATAAAATTATTTTTGATTGCATATTCGATTTCTTGTAAGGTAAAACCTGATTTTGGACCTATTAGCAATTCAATATTTTTATATTTTTTTTTTATTTCATGTAATTGAATTTGTGAGTTAGGATGAAAAATAATTTTTGTTTTATTTTTTGTATTATTAGATATTTGGACATATTTTTCCATACTAGTTATTTGATTAATTTTAGGTAGGATATTTCTTTTACATTGTATACATGCTGTAATTGCTACTTGTTTCCATTGTTTAATTTTTTTGGAAATATGATATTTTGAAGTAATTTTTATATTAGATTTATTTGATATTATTGGAGTAATTTCATTCACTCCTAATTCAGTTGCTTTTTGGATAATAAATTTCATTATTTCATAATTGTATATTACCTGAATTAAATGTATGTAAATTTTTTTCGGATATTTAATATTTTTTTTGGATAAGATTTTTATAAGCATTTTTTTATTAAAAATTTTTATGACACTTCCGTAATATATTGTATTTGTATTATTAAATATTTCTATTATTTCATATAGTTTAATTCGTAGCACGTTTACACAGTAGTGATACATTTCATTTAATATTAGATATTCATTATTGATTTTTATTTTTTTTTCAAAAAAAATTCTTGGGATTTTTTTGTTCATTTGGAGTGAATTATTTTTTTTATAGAATTTGATGAATTATTTTCTTTGATTATTTATATTTTTAATATTTTATTATTTTCATTTATTTATAATATTTAATAAAAATTTATTAAATATTATAAATAAATGAAAATAATTTTTGCATCCGGAAGGATTTGAACCTCCGACCGCTCGGTTCGTAGCCGAGTGCTCTATCCTACTGAGCTACGGATGCGATTTTTATTTTTATACAGTGAGAGAGGGATTCGAACCCTCGATACATAATTATTGTATACTCCCTTAGCAGGGGAGCGCCTTAAGCCACTCGGCCATCTCACTAATATGATTTTTTTAATAAATAAAATTTTATTTATAAAGTTTTCAATATATTGTAATTGTATTTTTAAAATATATCAATATTATTTTTTATTAACAATTAATAATATATTTTAAATATATATTTATGAATATATATGTATTTTTTTTTTATGTGTTTTAAATTGTTTATATTTATATTTTTCGTTTTTGATTTGTTGATAAATTTCTTCACGATGGACTGAAACTTTTTGTGGAGCATTGACACCAATTCGAACTTGATTACCTTTAACTCCGAGTACTGTGACAGTTATCTCATTTCCAATAATGAGCGTTTCTCCAACTCTACGAGTTAAAATAAGCATTCTCTCTTCCCTGAAGTATTAAAATATGCATGGTCCATTTTTTGGTGTTTTTTTTTGACAATTTCAAAATTATATTTAATTTTAAATAATACGATGCATGATAATGTATTTATATAATTAATTATAGTTTTAATTATTTATTGAAATATTTACTCCTAGGGTTATATTTTTAGTTCAATCCATTTTTTAATATAATTTATGAGTTGATCTAAATTATTAATATTTTCAGTAATACATTCTGCTATTTCAGCTTTTCCTCCTCCCGACCCGTTAGCGTATTTTTTAATAATTTCGATAATTTTATTGGATTGTATTATATTAGTTAAATTATTAGTTACTCCTACCATAAAAATATTTTTGCTTATTTTTTTATAAAATAAAATAATTATTCCAGTATGTATTTTGTTTTTTAATTGATCTATCATATTTTTTAATAATTTTCTATCCTTGATTTTAATTTCGCTATTTAAAAAATTAATTTTTTTTATTTGTATTATTTTATTTATTAATTCTTTTGTTTGAATTGCAATAATATTTTTATTTAATTGTTTATTTGATTGTTCTAGATTTTTATAGTTTATAATTAATTTTTTGATTTTTGGAATAATAGATTCGTGGTTAGATTTTAGAATTTTATTAATATTAATATTTTTTTTATATTGATTATAAATATGTTTTAATGCTTTTTTTCCTGTAACAGCTTCTATTCGACGTATCCCTCTTGAAATACTTTTTTCGTATATAATTTTAAATAATCCAATGTTTCCTGTATTATGAGCATGTGTTCCCTTGCATAATTCTTTTGAAATATTTCCTATTTTTAATGTTCGTACTATAGAATTATATGTTTTATTTTGAAAAAAAATATAACCTTGATTCTTAGCTTCTTCAAAATTTAGATGGTCATCACAAATATTAATGTTTTTTTGAATATTTTTATTAATTAATTTTTCTATACAAAATATTTCTTTTATACTAATTTCTTGATTGTAAGAAAAATCAAATCTTAAGTATTTTTCACTAATATATGATCCTTTTTGGATAATATTTTTTTTTAGTATTTTATTTAATGCATGTTGTAATAAGTGTGTAGCAGAATGATTATTTTGAATTAATTTTCGTTTTTTTTCGTCAATGTGGGCAGTTACAAGATCATTTATTTCTAATGAACCTATTTTTATTTGACCAATATGTATAATAGTAGTTGCATAGTTTTGTGTATTCTGTACATGAAAGAGAGATTTTGAATTGTAAATAATTCCACTGTCTCCAATTTGTCCACCAGATTCTCCATAAAATGGACTACGATCTAATATAATTATTCCTTTTTCTTCTGGAAGTATTTTGTTTACTGCTTGTTGATTAACGAAAATCTGTTTTACAATACAAGTAATTTTATTGTGATTGTATCCTTTAAAAGTAGAAGTATATGTATTTTGAATGACGTTGGGAAGATTTTTGATTTTGTTTTTATTTTGTTTGGATTGTCTTTTTTTTTTATTTATTTCATTCTTGAGTTCATTTATGTTGATATTAATTTGATATTCTTTACAAATATCTTGGGTTAAATCTATTGGGAACCCTATTGTATCATATAGGTAAAATACAGTCTTTCCATCTAGTTGATGATTTTTTATTTTTTTTATCTCAGATTTTAATAATTTTAGTCCTGTTTGTAGTGTTTTTGTAAACTGTAATTCTTCTTTTTTTAAGATATTTTTAATATTATTTTGTTGGAATCTTATTTTTTCTCCAAATATTTTTATACATTTTATTACATCAGGTACTATTTTATAAAAAAATGGATTTTTTATGCCCAGTTTTTCACCATGTCTTAATGCTCTTCGAATAATACGTCTTAATACATAACCTCGATGTTCATTATCAGGTAATATATTTTCTTGTATAATAAAAACTGATGCTCTAATGTGATCTGAAATGACATTTAATGATTTTGTATGTTTGATTTTTTTTAAGTTATTAATTTTTAAAATTGATTTTTTTAATTCTTTAAAGATATCTATTTCATAATTTGAATTTACATTTTGTAAAATAGAAGCAATTCTCTCTAATCCCATGCCGGTATCGACAGAAAATATAGGTAAAGGAATTATTTTATTTTGATTAATTCTGTTAAATTGTATAAAAACGATATTCCAGATTTCTATATATTTTTTTTTATCTTTTAAATGGGATATTTTGAATATATCATTAGATTTTTTAAAAAATATTTCAGTACATGGTCCACAAGGTCCTGTTTCTCCCATTTGCCAAAAATTATCTGATACATAAGGATTATTTGGTGTATTTCCTATCAGAATAATATTTTCTACAGATAATCCAATTAAATTTTTCCATATATTATATGATTCATTATCGTCTTGATAAACGGTTACTAAAATTTTTTCTTTAGGTAAATTAAACCAATTTCTATCGGTTAATAATTTCCATGCGTATAAAATTGCTTCTTTTTTAAAATAATCTCCAAAACTAAAATTACCTAGCATCTCAAAAAAAGTATGGTGATATTGACTGTATCCTACTTGTTCCAGGTCATTGTGCTTTCCTCCTGTTCGTAAACATTTTTGAACAGTTGCTACTTTTTGAAATTGATATTTCTCTTTTCCTAAAAATATATTTTGAAATTGGTTCATACCAGCATTAGTAAACAATAAATTAGAATTTTTTTGAGGAATTAAAGAACTACTTTCTATTATTTTATGATTATTTTCTTTAAAAAAATCTAGAAACATTTTACGAATTTTTTTAGTTGTATATTGCATATATTTCCTGAATCAGGTTAAATATTATATGAGTTATAAATTTAAATATATTTATAACGTATTTTTTATGATTTTTTAATAATAATTTATATTTTTATCAAATTAATTTATTTATAATATTTAATATATTTAAAATTTTTTGTTTTTTAAATATTTTAATATTTTTTACATTATGAAAAAAAAAATTATTTTAAAAGTTTTGGAAAATAATATTTTTAATAAAAGGTTGGATCTTTTTTTATCGAATATTTTATCTAAATATTCTAGATCTTTTTTTAAAAAACTTATTTTATCTGGGAAGGTGTTAGTTAATTGTATAATAACTAAAATACCTAAACGACGTGTTTGTTTGGGTGATGAAATAATTATTTTAATTAATGAAAAATCAATTGATTCTTTTTCAAATATTGTTTTAGATATTGTTTATGAAGATAAGTATTTATTAATTTTAAATAAACCTGCTGGTTTGGTAGTCCATCCTGGTTTTGGTAATACTCATGGAACATTATTAAACGCATTATTATTTCGTGATTCGATTTTTCATAATATACCTAGGGCTGGTATTTTACATAGATTGGATAAAAATACTACCGGTTTGATGATTGTGGCAAAAAATTTGTTGAGTTATAACAGATTAGTTTATTTATTAAAAAATAGACAAATTATTCGTGAGTACGAGGCAGTAGTATTAGGAAATTTTTTGTCTGGAGGTACAATCAATTTTCCTATTATGAGACATTTTAAGAAAAGAGTTTGTATGATGACTCATCTTTCTGGGAAACCATCAATTACACATTATAGAATTATTAAAAGATTTAAATATTATACGCATCTGAAAATTAGATTAGAAACTGGAAGAACTCATCAAATTAGAGTACATATGTTACATATTAAACATCCTATTATTGGAGATAGGATATATCAAATGAGAAATTTGATTCCTAAAGGTATTGATTTAAAACAATTTAAGAGTGTTTATAATTTTCCTAGACAAGCATTGCATGCAATTCGAATTAAATTTTTTCATCCTATTAATTATACTTTAATTGATTGTAATATATCTTTACCAAGTGATATATTAAATTTAATAAATATATGTTAATATTGAAATAATAGTTTTTTATTTATATTATTTAAATATATTTTAAAATTAGTATTTGAAAGTTATTAATAATTATATAAATGTTTTAATATAATTATAATTTCAATTTTGTATAGTTTTGAGTAATGATATTCAGAATATACATTTATCAAAAATGATCGTTTTATACATTTTGAAAGATTTAAATTTTTATATATTAATAAAGTTATAAATAGATTTATTTTGAGTTGTTTTTTAATCGATTTACGGCGGTTTCTAATGCCCAATAATATCCATCAATTCCAAAACCGGAAATAATTCCACTAGAAATATCTGATAACCATGAATGGGAACGAAAATTTTCTCGAGAATAAATATTTGAAATATGTACTTCAATAAAGGGGATATTTACTGCTAATAGTGCATCTCTTAGCGCAATACTTGTATGCGTAAATGCTGCTGGATTAATAATAATATAGTCCATATTTTTGGATTCATGTATTTTTTCAACTAACATATGTTCTGCATTAGATTGAAAATGTATAATATTGGTGTTAATTTGTTTAGATCTTTGAGATAATTTATATATGATCTCATTTAATGTAGTGGTTCCATAAATTAAGGATTCTCGTGTTCCTAATAAGTTTAAATTTGGTCCATTTAATAATAGAATGTTAAATTGAGACATATTTAAAATGACATAAGTTTTAATTAAAATTATATTATTCATTTTAGTAATATTTACTATTTTTGTAAAGGTTTTCATTGATAATTCATTAATTCAAATTTGTTGGAAAATTATATGTCATTTAATTTAGTTAGTGATTACTTTTTAGAAATAAATAAAATTCAATATCAAGATTTATTTTCTATTTTATATGATTGTATGAAGTATAAAATAGACTATGCAGAAATATATTTTCAATCTATTATTTCTGAATCTTGGATACTAGATGATAAAATTATCAAAGAAGGAATACACAGCATTGATTCCGGTTTTGGAGCACGAGTAATTCATCAAGAATCTACAGGATTTTCATATTCTGATCAAATTACATTACATTCCATTCAAAATAGTTTTAGTATGGCATGTAGTTTTATGCGAAAGAAAAAACAATATAAAAAACATGCATCATGTTTATTAAATAATTTAAATAAAAATAATAATAATTATCTTAATAGTATTGTATTACAACAATTAACCGTTAGCGAAAAAATATCTATTTTGTATCATGTAGATAAAATTGCGAGACATACAGATCATAGGGTAATAAAGGTAAATGCTATTTTAAGCGGTTATGATGAAAAAATTTTGGTATCTGCTACGGATGAAACATTTGCGTCTGATATTAGACCTTTAGTGTATCTTTCTATTTCTGTTGTTGTAGAATCTCAAGGGGTAATAGAAAAAGGTTATAGCGGTGGGGGGGGAAGGTTAGGTTATGATTTTTTCTTTGAAAAAAATGAACTAGGAGAAATGAGATTAGACACTTGGACAAAACAAGCTGTTCGAATTGCAGTATCGAATTTATTTGCAAAAGATGCACCTTCAGGTACTTTTCCGGTGGTTTTAGGATGTGGTTGGCCTGGAATATTATTACATGAAGCAGTTGGACACGGATTGGAGGGTGATTTTAATTTGAAAAAAAGTTCAATATTTTATAAAAAAATTAATCAGAAAATTACCTCTTCTTTATGTACTATAGTAGATGATGGTACTATGCTAAATACTAGAGGATCAATTTATATAGATGATGAAGGTACTCCAGGAAAATATAATATATTAATTAAAAATGGAATTTTAAAAAAATATATGCAAGATAAGCTGACTGCTAGGTTGATGCATCAAAAACCTACTGGAAATGGTCGCAGAGAATCTTATGCTCATCTTCCTAAACCAAGAATGACAAATACGTATATGTTACCTGGAAATTCATCTGTTTCAGATATTATAAGTAGTATAGATTATGGAATATTTGCAGTAAATTTTTCTGGGGGTCAAGTAGATATTACTTCCGGAAAATTTGTTTTTTCTACTTCAGAAGCTTTTTTAATTAAAAATGGAAGAATTGCTTTTCCTATTAAGGGAGTTACTTTAATTGGCTCCGGAATAGAGGTGATGAATCAAATTTCTATGGTTGGGAATGATTTTAAAATGGATGATGGTACTGGTATTTGTATTAAGGATGGTCAACAAATTTCAGTAGGAGTAGGTCAGCCTACTATTAAATTAGATAAATTGACTATCGGTGGAATAAAATAATTATTTATACTATATTTTTACATTTTTGCAGTCAATACAATATCATGACTGCATAATTTATTTTTGTTAAAATTACTTAAATATTATTCTTTTGATTTTATTCGTTCTTTAATACGAGCAGATTTACCGATTCGGCTTCTTAAATAATATAATTTAGATTTTCGTACTGCACCTAATTTTTTAATATGAATACTTTCGATAATGTTAGAATAAGTTTGAAAGACTCTTTCTACTCCTTCTCCATTTGATATTTTTCTAATTGTAAAAGAGGATTGTAAATTTCTTTTTTTGATTGCAATTGCAATTCCTTCAAAAGATTGTAAACGTTTTTTCGAGGATTCTACAACCCATACTTTTACTTCTATTGTATCACCAGTCCGAAATTTTGGTATATTTTTTTTATTCATTTGTTCTTTTTCAAGAACTTCGATTATTTTAGGTTGCATATTGTATTTTGTTTAGTTTATTATAACATGTGAGTTTTATATTTTATTGTATTTTTATTTATAACTTTTTAATTTTTTTAGAATATTGTTTTGCCTATGAGATAATTTTATTTTTTTTAATAAATCAGGTCTTTTAATGATAGTATTTCTTAATGATTCTGTTATTTTCCATATTTTAATATTTTTATGATGTCCTGATAATAATATTTTTGGAACATTTTTTCCTAAAATGCTTTTTGGTCGAGTATAATTTGGATGGTTTAGTATTCCATTAGAAAAAGATTCTTCTTCCAATGATTTTTTTTTAATTATTCCCGGTTGTAACCTAGAAATACTGTCGATAATAACCATTGCAGCTAATTCACCACCTGTTAGTATATAATCACCAATAGACCATTCTTCATCAATTTCATTTTCTATAATTCTTTCATCTATTCCTAAATATCTTCCGCAGATTAATATAATTTTATTATATTTAGATATTTTATATATTTTTTTTTGGTTTATTTTTTCTCCCTGGGGTGATAAATATATTACTACTACTTTTTTTTTAGCTTTTAATTTTGCATATGCAATAGCTAATTTTAATGGTTCAAACATCATTAACATACCAGATCCACCACCATAGGGTCGATCGTC